>JANDLU010000070.1 GCA_024330215.1 Candidatus Gaiellasilicea maunaloa | reverse complement strand
TAGCGGCAGCGGCAGCGATTCCGCCTCTGCGCTGACCGCTTCGCGGGCCGCGCGCGAGAGGCGTTGCCACGTCTGGATCGTCACCCTTCCCTGGGCGCGGCGCCACGTGCCGACGACCTTCCCCGCCACGAGAACGGCACCGGGCCACACGCGCGGAGTCCACAGCTCGCGACGCCGGTTGGCGTCCGGCACGAGGAGCGCACGATCCTCGCTCGTCATGCCCAAGGTGTAGGCATCGCCGCTCGGTAGGAGCCGCGCAGCTGCCGCCGGTCCTGAAGGCTCCCGAATCGAGGGCTCGTCCTCACCGAGGATCCAGGCCTCGCCCGACGGCGTTCGCACCGGGATGTACTCGCTGCAGAGATCGTCGAACGCTACGACGGCCTTTCGCGCGCCGATGCCCGCCCACTTGGCGAACCCCTCCGACGTCGCCGGCCCGAAGATGTGGAGGTAGCGGCGCGCGAGCTCGAGCGTCGCCTGTGCCGCATCGAGCTCGGGCGGAGGCAGGGTCCACACGGTTGGCAGCCGCGCGCCTTCCCACCGGATCGCAAATCTTCCTGTCAACGCGGCGTAGCGGAGCTGATTCCCATGCACTCCGAGGGCCTGCCCCGCCTCGTCGTACCTGATCCGAGCCGCGCCGAGGAACGCGCGCAGGCGAGCCGCCAGGTCCTCCGCCCTGTGGCGGATCTTGCCGTCTTCCGGCAACCTGCCGAGCGAGAACACGGGCAGATCCCGCGCCGCGACGACGTAGACGTGGTACCGCGGTCCCCACACCTGCACGAGCGAGGAGTCCTCCCAGGTGGACGGCACGGTGCCTTCCACGCGCGCGTTGATCGACAGGAGCGCCGCCCTCGGCATGCTGTCCTGAAGGCCGGCCCACGCCGCAAGCTGCAACGAACCTCGCCCGCGCGGCAGCCGCCGATCGAGCGCTCCGACCCGCCGTCGGAACGCGAGGATCTGCGTTGACGTGACCCTCAGCCGGCTCCCGTTCACGCGTCAGCCGTCAGGAGCGCGCGCTCGAGCGCCGCACGGTCTGTCGGTGCTCCGTGCGCCGGGAGGACGTGCTCGACCGGCAGCGCGAGCAGCGGGCGCAACCCGGCGACGACCTGCTCGCACGTCACACCGGCACGAAGCCAGCGGCCGAGCTCGAACCCGTCGCCGAAGTCGACGAGCGTGTCGCCGCACACGACCGTGTTGCGGTCTTCGACCCACAGCACCATGTCGTTGTGCTCTCGTCCGGCAAACGCCTCGATCCCGAAAGGCAGCCGATCGCCGGCCGCGTAGGGGTGCCACTCGCCTGCGTCCCCGGCCCGGAGCCAGGCGAGGTCAGGGCTCCCGTCACCCGCCTGCTCGGCGGTGATCCCGAACTTCTGGATGAGGTCGTCGGCGGTGTCTGGCGGCAGCGCGTACACCGGCGCGCCGAGGCGCTCGACCAGGCTACGGGTGTCGCGTTCGTGCCAGGGCGCGGTGAGCACCACCGCCGGCTCGCGGTCGATCGCGAGCTCGAGGAGCTCGTCCGGCAAAGCCAGCGGGTCGAAGAGGAGGAGACGCGCCCCGTCGTCGAGCGCGTACGACGACACCTCCCGGGGCCACGGCTCGCCCGCCGTCCAGTCCGGGTGTGACGCCCGCCAGTGCCAGAGTCCGGGCTGCAGTTCGCGCATTTGAGCCATGCTAGATGCGCAAGCTTGCGCAGCGACTCGACTTGGCCGTGGCATAAGACCGAAGCCGATGGCCTGAGTCTCTTGCGCATCAGGCAGCGCTCAAACGCTGCCCGTCTCCCTCGCCTCCGCGCTCAGCGAGCTTCGCCCGAGCGCGAGTGCCTGCAAAGACTTCCGAGAGAAAGGTGTAGCTCCATGGTCGACTCGGCTTCGGAACCTCCACGACCGACGCGCGCACGATCTACCAGCACCCGCTGGCCTATCTCCTCGGGCTGGAAGGCGTCGCATTGCTCCGGGCATTCACAGGTGCCTACGACCGGCAGTTCACGCTCGACCGGTTCCGCGAGATCCAGGCGCGTATCTCGACTCGCTCGGCCACAGGTGATCGGCGCCGACGCGTCTCCGCAGATGCTCGCGCGTGCTCGCGAGAGAGTGCCGAGCGGGGAGTTCTACGAGGCCGACCTGCACGGGATCCCGCTCGGCGACAACTCGGTGGATCTCGTGGTCTGCGGGCTGGCGGCAATGCATGTCCCCGACCTCGCGCGGACGATGGGTGAGCTCACACGCGTCCTGCCGCCCAACGGCCACCTCGTGATCTCGGACTCACGCGGGCTCGCCGGCGATGCCCGGCTCGCCGGTCGCGACCGCCCGAGCCAACGGTGAGGTCGGATACATGCCGATCCACAGCCACCGAACGAGCGACTAGCTCCAAGCTGCTCTCCCGCTCGGGCTCCAGGTCCGGCGCTGAGAGGAGCCGAACGTCCCGTCGCCGCTCCTCGACGAAAGCGGGACGACGATTCACGACGGCGTTCGGCTGTCGGAATACGTCCCCCGGGGAGCCGTGGAGCATCTGGAACCTCCACGCGCGAGCCGTCGAGGCCACGAACGCCGCTTGGCGGGACAAGCCCTCGGAGATCGTCTGGCACTTCCAGCTTTCCGTCTACTAGGCGGGTCGGCAGGAAGACCTTGCGGCCTTACACTCGACGAATTGCGGCGAGTGACGCAACGAGCTGAAGGAGGTCCTGATGAGCGGTTACACGGTCGCACACCTCGAAGAGATCGACGAGCTGGACGACGGGCGCGGTCCCTGGCGGCCCGTCCGGCACCACTTCGGGATCACAGGCTTCGGGATCAACACGTGGACCGCCCGCGAGGCGGGCGACCGGATCGTCAACGAGCACGACGAGGCGGACGACGGGAGCGAGGAACTCTACCTCGTCCTGAACGGTCGGGCGGTCTTCGAGCTGGACGGCGAGCGGCTGGACGCGCCGACCGGCAGCTTCGTCTTCGCCGGGCCGGGGGTGAAGCGGACGGCGTTCGCCGAGGAGGCGGGAACGACGGTCGTCGCCGTCGGCGGCACACCGGGGAAGGCGTATGAGCCCGATGGCTGGGAGATCTGGGCCCCGCTCAGGCCGCTCTACGAGGCCGGCGACTACGCCGGCGTGATCGAGCGCGGCCGCGAGGCGATCGAGTCCAATCCACAGTACGCCGAGCCGTTGTACAACCTCGCCTGCTGCGAGAGCCTGCTCGGCCGCACGGCCAATGCGATCGAGCACCTCCAGCAGGCGATCGACCGGTCGGAGCAGCTTCGCTCCTACGCCAAGGACGATTCCGACTTCGATCCGATCCGCGACGAGCCCGCCTTCAAGGAGCTGATCCCGTCGTGAAGATCTTCAACCTCCACGGGGACGACTGGGACCGGGCCGAGGAGCGCGACGGCTGGCGCTCGAAGGATGCCTGGGTCGGCGCTCGGATCGGCGCCGAGCTGATCGGCGGCAGCATGTACGAGCTCGAGCCCGGAGATCGGCTGTGGCCCTACCACACGCATCACGCGAACGAGGAATGGCTCCTCGTCGTCCGCGGCGTGCCCACGCTGCGCACACCCGAAGGCGAGCAGGAGCTGGGGGAGGGCGACGTCGTCTGCTTCCGGCGGGGCAAGGATGGCGCGCACCAGGTCAGGAACGGCACCGATTCGCCGGTCCGCGTCCTGATGCTCTCGACGCTGATCGCCCCGGACATCGTCGAGTATCTCGACAGCGGCAAGATCGGCGCCCGCAGCGCCGCCGGCGAGCGGATCATGCTGAGCCGCCCCGGCCCGATTCTCGACTACTGGGACGGCGAGGACTAGACCGGACCCGCACGCTGGCGACTACACTGTAGTCATGCGTAGCAGACAACCTCCGAAGTCGCAGTCGTTCTCGATCCGGCTCGGAGAGCAGGCCGACCTGCTCGTTCGCGAGGAGGGACGTCGGTCGGGCCGGTCGCGCAGCGTGATCGTTGAGGAGCTTGCCGAGGAGGCCGCGAAGACTCGCCTCTTTCCCGGGATCGCGTTTCGGGACGCGCCGCGTCGGGCCTGGGCGATCGGAAGCGGCCTCGATGTCTGGGAAATCATCGACCTGCTGCGTTCCTACGACGGTGATGAGGACGCGCTTCGGGTGAGCCACCCGCTCGTGACCGAGCGCCACCTGCAACTCGCGCGCGCGTACGCCCACCGCTTCCCGGAGGAGATCGAGACGATCCTCGAAGAACAGCGCCGTTCGCTCCCAGAGCTCCTCGACCTCTATCCGTTCCTCCAAGCGGATACTTAGCGGGGATGCGACTGCTCCTCGACGCGCACGTGTCGGGGCGTCGAGTCGGCGACGCGCTTCGCGTTCGGGGACATGACGTGCGGGCGCTCGACGAGGAGCGCCAGCTCGAAGGACTTCCCGACGACGAGGTGCTCGCGCTCGCGGCGGTCGAGCAGCGCATCCTCGTCACACACAACGTCGTCCACTTCCCGGCGATCCTGCGTCGGTGGGCAGAAGGAAACCGACCGCACGCGGGCGTGATCCTCGTCTACGGAATCGATCACAGCGAGTTCGACCTGATCGTGCGGGGTGTTCAGCGGCTGCTGGAACGATGCCCGAGCCAGGAGGCATGGCTCGATGTCCCCGCCATCCTGAATCGCACCTAGACCGCGGTGGTGCTGAACCGACCCGCGGCGAACGGCGCCAGGTCGTACGGAACCGCCAGGCCCCGCGAGAGGTCGCCGACTAGCTTCCCGAGCAGCGGCGCCGCCGTGAAGCCGAGGTAGGGGAACGAGGCGACGAAGAACCCCGGGACCTCGTCCAGCTCCCCCAGGATGGGACGGTGATCGGGCGTCCCGTTGCAAAACCCGGTCCAGATCCGGAGCAGGCGGACGTTCGCGAGCGCCGGGATCACATGGGCGGCGACGCGGAGATTGCCGCGGAGCGAGCTCAAGCTCACGTCGGCGCGGCCAGCGTCGTCGAGCTCGGACGGCCAGCCGCCGCCGATCAGGACCGAGCCGTGGGCCGACTGCTTCACTGTCAGCGGCTCTCCGGCGAAGGCGACGAGGTGCCGGACGAGCGGCGCGATCGGCTCCGTCACGTGAACCTGGAGCGGCAGGCTCTCGATCGGCAACTCGACGCCCACGAGAGCCGCGATGTCGCCCACGGCCGTTCCCGCGCAGTCGAGCACGCGCTCACACTCGATCGGCGAACCGCTCGTCTCCACCCGGAAGCCGGCCGCCGTGCGCTCGATCGCCAGGAGCTCGGTGTGGAGGGCGATCCGCGCCCCCTGCGAACGAGCTGCCCTGGCGAAGGCCGGCGCGGCGAGGAGCGGGCTCGCCTTGCCCTCGAGCGGGCAGAGCAGTCCCCCCGCGAGCGCGGAGGAGAGGTAAGGCGCGATTCGGCGAAGGTCGCGGCGGGACAGGAGCTCGACCTCGAGCCCGGCAGCGCGCTCGATCGCCGCCTTCCGCTCGAGCGCCGCGAGCTGCTCGGTCGTCTCCGCGGCCAGCAGGCCGCCGGTCAGCCTCACCTCGAGGTCGGCGCCGAGCTCGCCGGAGAGGGTCTCCCAGTGACGAACCGCGTCGATCAGGAGCGGGATCGCCCTCACCCAGTTCCGCGCCCACTCCTCTCCCTCGAGCAGGAACGGCTCGAGCTGGATCTGGACGTGGAAGCCGCCCGCGTTCCGTCCGGACGCCTCGGTGTTCAGGTCATTCCGCTCGACGAGGAGAACGTCGAGGCCGGCCTTCGCCAGGTAGTACGCGGCCGCGCAACCCGTCAGACCGCCGCCGACGACGAGCGAGTCGCAACGCCGCATCGCCCGGCTAGAGTCGTTCTCGGTCATACCCCCTCGACGCAAGGAGCCATCATGCCCGCCGAGTTCCGTGGCAGCTATTCCGTCATCGTGACGCCGTTCACCGAGGACGGCGCCGCGCTCGACGTCGTCGCAACCACGCGCTTCCTCGACTGGCAGCTCGAGTCCGGCGTTCCAGGCGTGATCGTGCTCGGCACGACGGGCGAGTTCCTGACCGTCACCGACGAGGAGCGAACGCAGCTCGTCGAGACGGTGGTCCGCCACCTCGACGGGCGGATTCCCGTCCTCGTCGGGACGATGAACGCCTCCACGGCGAACGCGGTCCGCTACAGCCGGGAGGCGGAAGCCCTGGGCGCCGACGGGCTGATGATCGTGCCGCCGTACTACTACACCCCCACCGAGGACGAGATCTTCGGCTACTACCGCGCGATCGCGGAGGCCGTCTCGATCCCGATCATGCTTTACAACAACCCGGTCACCTCGAACGTGGACATGTCGGCGCAACTCGTCGGCCGCCTCACCCGAGCGTTCGAGAACGTGCGCTACATCAAGGAGGCGAGCATGGACGTGGCGCGCGTCTACGACATCGTCGAGGAAACCGAGGGTGCGATGAACGTCTTCGCGGGCGAGCGGATCGTCGAGTCGTTCCTGCTCGGCGCGGTCGGCTACGTGAACCCGTACGGGAACTACATCCCGCGGGCCTCGACGCGGATCTGGGACGACGTTGTCGCCGGCCGGCTCGAGGACGCGAAGCGGATCCAGCGGCTGATCGGGAAGCTCGAGCACGTGATCGCCGAGGGGCACCCCACCTACGGGCACCAGTGCTACTCGAAGGCGCTCGCGGCCGCCGCCGGCTATCCGGTGGGCGACGTCCGGCCGCCGCTCACGACCTTTGCGGAGCTCGGCGCCGAGGGACACGAGCGGCTCGGGCGGATCACGCCGCTGCTCGCCGAGCTCGATGTGCTGCTCGACGAGCTCGAGCCGGATCCCGCGCGCTCACGAGCCTGACGCGGAGGCTTGACTCCGCCCGAGAGCGGGCATAGCCTGGACCGACCCTCAGCGCACGACTGTTCGTATCGTGAACACAGTCGTGAACAAGAGGCAAGCCACTCGACTCCGATTGGAGACAGGCATGAGCACGCACGATGTGGAGACCGGGACACCTGCGGCCGAGTCGGGGAGTGCCGCGGCCCGCGGGGGGACGAGCCGGCGGCGGCTACTCGAAGCCGGCGGCCTCGGACTGCTCGGCGCCGGCGTGCTCGGGCTCTCGGGCTGCATGGGCGATGAGGATGGCGAACCCAATGCCGCCGCGCCTGCGGGCGCGACGACCGCCGGCAGCGGCGGCGGCTCCGGCTCGTCGGGCGACTCGATCCTCGACAAGTGGACGCGTCAGAAGACGGCCAAGCTCGGCGTCGATCTGAGCTTTCCGCCGCTCCAGTTCAAGGACGACAGCGGCAAGCCGACCGGGTATCAGGTCGAGCTCACCGAGCTGATGATGAAGGAGCTCGGCGTCACCCCCGAGTACGTCGAGACGCCGTTCGCCCAACTCTTCCCCGGCCTCTCCGCCGGCAAGTTCGACATGCTCGGAATCGCGGTCACGATCCTGCCCTCGCGGGCGCTCCGCGGCGACTTCGCAGACGTCCCGGCCTTCTACGAATCGAACGTGGTCGTGGTCAAGCAGGACTCGAACGCAGGCACGCTCGAGGACCTGGCGACAGCGAAGTTCGCCGTCCTCCAAGGCAGCTCCCAGGCCGCGAGCTCGGGAGCGCTCTTCCCGAAGGCGACCTTCAACGAGTTCGCCTCCGAGAACGACGCCGCGACCGAGGTGGCCGTCGGTCGCGCCGACGCCGCGATCTTCAGCGAGTTCTCGACCTCGTCCGTCCTCGGCGGCAACGACGATCTCGCCGCGCTTCCCGTGCCGCCGCTCTTCGTCGACGCGAACAGCTACTTCATGACCCAGGACGACACGAAGCTCCGGGTCTGGGTTTCCAACTGGGCCCGTTACCAGGCCTCACACGGCACGTTCAAGAGCCTGTGGGAGAAGTGGGTCGTCCCGAATACCGAGAAGTTCGACCTCCAGACTGCGGTCGTCGGGATCAATGGCAACGCGGAGACGATCGGCCAGTAGTCATCCGTCGTCCATTAGCGACGTCGGCGCCACGATGACGAACCTGCTCGCATACGAGTTCGCCTGGGGGCCGGTGCTCGACCGCTGGGACCTTTTCCTCCTCGGGGCATGGCTCGACGTCTGGGTGACGGCGATCTCGTTCGGGCTCGCCTGCGCGCTCGGGATCGGGATCGCCGTGCTGCGCCTCTCGGGCGTTCGGCTGCTGAGCGCGCCCGCGTTTGCCTACGTGCAGATCCTGCGGGGGGTGCCGCTGCTCGTCTTCCTCTACTGGGTCTACTTCGGGGTCGCGATCGTAATCGGGCTCAACTTCAGCCCGGTCCAGGCGGGAATCGTTGCCCTGACGCTCACCGGCTCGGCCTACACCGCCGAGATCTTCCGCGGCGGGCTCCAGGCGCTCGACGCCGGCCAGGCCGAGGCCTCGCGCTCGCTCGGACTGAGCCGAACCGGGACCTACCGGCACGTCCTGCTCCCGCAGACGCTGCGGATCGTGATTCCGCCGCTCGGAAACGTCTTCATCGGCCTGCTCAAGGGCGCGACCCTGCTCTCGATCATCGCGGTCAGCGACATGGTCAGCGTCGCGAACGAGCTGAACATCAATTTCTTCACCCCGTTCGAGGCCTTCACTGCAGTTGCGGTCATCCTCGTCGCGCTCGTCGCGGTCTTCTCGGCCGGGGTCACAGTGCTGGAGCGGGTGCTGCGGCTCCCGTGATGGTCGCGTACACGTTCCAGTGGCACGTCGTCCCGGAGTCCGCCGGAGCGCTCGCGCACGGGCTCAAGCTGACCCTGCAGCTCTCGGCGATCTCCTTCGCGCTCTCGCTCGTGCTCGGGCTCGTGGTCGCGCTCTGCCGCCTCGCCCCCTCGCGGCCGCTTCGCGCGCTCGCGTACACCTACACCCAGATCTTCCGGGCGCTCTCGCTCTACGTCTACGTGCTCTTCATCTACTTCGGGATCTCCGCGGTCTTCGGGATCAACCTCGGCACCTTCGCGGCCGGAGTCGTGGCCCTGACGCTCCTGAACAGCGCCTACATGGCGGAGATCTACCGAGCGGCAATCCAGTCGGTCGACCACGGCCAGCGCGAGGCCGCGCTCGCGCTCGGGCTCGGCCACACGCGGACATTCTCGAGCGTCACCTTCCCGCAGGCCGGTCGGGTGGCGGTGCCTGGCCTCGTCAACCAGCTCGTCGACATCGTCAAGGACTCGTCGATCGTCGCCGTGATCGGGCTGCTCGACCTGATGGGAACGACGATCCAGCTCGTCAGCACCGAGCGGGCGCCGTTCGAGCTCTACACCGCGACGGCCGTCGCCTACATCGTCCTGATCCTCGCGATCTCGGCCGCCGCGGCGCTGCTCGAGCGGCGGCTCGCGCGCCATCTCAGGGGAGGCGGCTCCGGCCCCTCTCCGCTCGAGTGGATGCAGCGCTACCGGTTCGGCGGCCGGGTCCCGACGTGAGCGAGGCGGCGGCGAACCAGGCGGCGGAGCTCGATCTCGGCGAGGAGATCGTCGTCGCCGAGGGGATCCACAAATCGTTCAATCGCGGTCACAAGGAGCGGGAGATCCACGTGCTCCGCGGCGTCGACCTGCAGGTGGCGAAGGGCGAGGTGCTCGTCGTGATCGGCCCGAGCGGCTCCGGCAAGAGCACCCTCCTGCGCTGTCTCAACTTCATCGCGCCGCCCGACGCCGGCAGCGTCACCTTTCTCGGTCACTGTCTCACGGGCGAGGTACCCCGCCGCCGGCCGGCCGAGCGAATGCGCTACGAGCGTGCGCTCCGCTTCTACCGGACGCACATCGGGATGGTCTTCCAGCACTTCAACCTCTTCCCGCACATGACGGCGGCCGACAACGTCGCGCTCGGCCCCACACGGGCTCTCGGCCTGACGCGCCGAGAGGCGAAGGAGAGGAGCCTCGAGGAGCTCGAGCGGGTGGGGATGGGCGAGAAGGCGGGGCAGTATCCGAGTCAGCTCTCCGGCGGCCAGAAGCAGCGGGTGGCGATCGCGCGAGCTCTCGCGATGCGCCCGCAGTTGATGCTCTTCGACGAGGCGACCTCCGCGCTCGATCCCGAGCTGATCGGCGGGATCCTCGAGGAGATGAAGCGGCTCGCGGAGTCGGGGATGACGATGATCGTCGTCACCCACGAGATGGGCTTCGCGCGAGAGGTCGGCGACCGCGTGCTCTTCATGGACGAGGGCGTCGTCGTCGAGGAGGGCGGCGCGCGAGAGGTGATCGAGAGCCCGCAGCACGAGCGGACCCAGGCATTCCTGAGCGCGATCCTGAGTTGATGCGCCACCGCATCTCCATCCGCATGCAGAATCAGGCCGTTCCGCGTCGCAGCCGCGAAAGGAGACCGTCATAGCCGTCGAGCCCAAGCGCGTCGATGCCGCGAACGTCGAGGAGGCCGACCGTCGGTTCGTCTTCCACCCCTTCACGCAGCTCGACCAGCACGAGCGAACCGGCTCGCCGAGCCTGATCGTCGAGGGCAGCGGCGCCCGTCTCACCGACATCCACGGGCGTAGCTACATCGACGCGATGGCCGGGCTCTGGTGCGTGAACGTCGGCTACGGGCGTCGAGAGCTCGCGGAGACGCTGAAGATCCACGCCGAGCGGCTCGGCTACTACCACTCGTTCTCCTCGATGGGCACCGACACGCCCGCGCTCCTCGCCGAGCGGCTGATCGCGCTCGCGCCGGCCGGGATGTCGAAGGTCTTCTACGGCTGCACCGGCTCGGACGCGAACGACACCCAGGTGAAGATCGTCTGGTACTACTGGAACGTTCTCGGCCGGCCCGAGAAGAAGAAGATCGTCGCGCGCCGGCGCGGCTATCACGGGGTCACGGTGATGTCCGGCGGCCTGACCGGACTTCCGGGCCTGCACGCGAGCTTCGATCTGCCGTTGCCGATGATCCGGCACACGACGGCGCCTCACCGACTCTGGGAGGCGGAGCCCGGCCAGAGCGACGAGGACTTCGCCCAGAAGCTCGCCGACGACCTCGAGGCGCTGATCCTCCACGAGGGGCCGGCCACGGTCGCCGCGTTCATCGCGGAGCCGATCCAGGGAGCCGGCGGCGTGCTCGTGCCGCCCGTCGGCTATTTCGAGAAGATCCAGGCCGTCCTGCGCAGGTACGACGTGCTCCTGATCGCCGACGAGGTGATCACCGGCTTCGGCCGGATCGGCGAGTGGTTCGGGAGCGACGTCTTCGGGATCGAGCCCGACCTGATCACGGTCGCGAAGGGCATCACCTCCGGCTACGTGCCGCTCTCCGCCTGCATCGTCTCCGAGCAAGTCTGGCGCGTCCTCGTCGAGGGAGGCGCCGAGAGCGGCCCGTTCGGACACGGCTACACGTACAGCTCCCATCCGCTCGCGGCAGCGGTGGCGCTCCGGAACCTCGATCTGATCGAGGACGAGGGCCTGATCGCGCAGGCCGTTTCGCGCGGCGCCTTCATGCACGAGCGCCTGCGCGACGCGTTCGCCGAGCACCCGCTCGTCGGCGAGGTGCGCGGCCAGGCGCTGATCGGCGCGCTCGAGTTCGTCGCCGAGCGCTCGCCGGCGAAGGCGTTCGACCCGGCGCTGAAGGTGGCCCCGCGAATCACGCGCCGTTGCCTCGAGCTCGGCACGATCACGCGGGCGTTGCCCGCCTCCGATGCGATCTCGTTCGCGCCCCCGTTCGTGATCTCCGAGGACGAGCTCGACGAGGTCGTCGGGACCGTTCGCCGCGCCGTGGACGAGGTCGCCGCGGAGCTGCGCAGCGAAGGTGCGTGGTGACGCGGATCGGCCTGATCGTGAACCCCATTGCCGGGATGGGCGGTCGGGTCGGGCTGAAGGGAACCGACGGAATCGTCGAGCGGGCGCGCGAGCTCGGCGCGACTCCCGTCGCCGCCGAGCGAACCGCCCGTGCGCTCGTGCGGCTCGAACGAGACCTTGTGTCTCAGAAACACAAAGTCGGCTTCGAGCTCATCGCGGCGGCGCGGGAGATGGGCGGCGACCTCGCGCTGGGTCGCGAGTTCGCGGTCGACGTGCTTCCCGGCAGGAATGGAGCGACGAGCGCCGCCGACACTCGAGCCGCCTCGCGAGAGCTCGCGCGGCGCGAGGTCGACCTGATCCTCTTCGCCGGCGGCGACGGCACGGGCAGCGACATCCACGAGATCGTCGGCGACCGTCTTCCTATCCTGGGAATTCCGACCGGGGTCAAGATGCACTCCGCCGTCTTCGCGACGAGTCCCGAAAATGCCGGCGAGGTGGCTGCCGCGTTCGTCCTCGCCGGCGCGAGCGCGCGACTCCGGGAGGCGGAGGTCGTCGACGTCGACGAGGAGGCCGCGCGCGAGGGTCGGATCGAGACGCGGCTCTACGGCGCTGCTCGCGTCCCCGAGGATCGGCTCCGGATGCAATCTGCGAAGGCTCGTTCCGCGCCGACCGACGAGGCGGCGCTCGATGCCGTCTGCCGCTCGCTCGCAGTCGGGATGGATCCGCGGCGCATCTACGTGCTCGGGCCGGGGACGACGACGCGGCGCGTCCTCGAGCACCTCGGCCTGCCGAAGACGCTCCTCGGGATCGACGCCGTCCGGGCCGGGAGCCTCGTCGGCTCGGACCTCGGCGAGCGGGAGCTGCTCGCGCTGCTCGAAGGGCAGGCGGCGACGCTCGTGCTCGGCGTCGTCGGCGGCCAGGGAGCACTGCTCGGCCGTGGAAACCAGCAGCTCAGCCCGGCGGTTCTCCGCCGGATCGGGCTCGAGAACGTCGAGGTGATCGCCGGGCTCGGGAAGCTCGCCGTCCTCGATCCGCCGTGGCTGCGCGTCGACACCGGCGATCTCCAGCTCGATGCCGAGCTCGCGGGCTACCGGCGCGTCCACGTTGCACCCCGCCGCGAAGTCATCTTCAGGGTGGCCGCTTGAAAGCGCACCCGTACATGCCGAGCTCGACGCCCGAGCTCCACCGCGAGCTCCTGAGCGCGATCGGAGCGCCCGACATCGAGTCGCTCTTCGTCCAGATCCCGCCCGAGCACCGCCTCCAGGGCGAGCTCGAGCTGCCGCCGGCGCTGAACTCCGAGCCGGCGCTTCGGCGACACCTCCTCGACCTGCTCTCGCGCAACGAGACGTGCGAGCGGAACCTCAGCTTCCTCGGCGGTGGAATCTGGCAGCACCACGTGCCGGCGATCGTCGACGAGATCGCGCGGCGGAGCGAGTTCCTGACGCCGGTCTGGGGGACGCCGTCCTCCGACCACGGCCGCAACCAGGCGTGGTTCGAGTTCGCGAGCCAGCTCGGCGAGCTCGTCGGGATGGAGTTCGTCGGCCTGCCCGTCTATAGCTGGGGCTGCGCCGAAGGCCACGCCGTTCGGATGGCCGCCCGGCTCACGGGGCGCTCACACGTGCTCGTCCCGCGCCGGCTCGGCCCGGAGCGGCTCGCCGTGATCCGGACGTACTGCGGCTCCGTCGAGTTGCCGGATCACATCGAGCTCGAGCTCGTCGACCACGATCCGGCGACTGGTGGGCTCGACCGCGACGACCTGCGCGCGAAGCTGTCGTCGCGCACGGCCGCAGTGCTTTTCGAGAACCCGTACTACCTCGGGACGCTCGAGGAGAACGCGGCCGAGATCGCGGCCCTCGCACGCGCGGCCGGGGCGGAGACGATCGTCGGCGTCGATCCGATCTCGCTCGGGATCGTCGCGCCTCCCTCCGACTACGGTGCGGACATCGTCGTCGGGTCGGTCCAGCCGCTCGGCGTGCACATGTCGTGCGGCGGTGGCGCGGGCGGCTTCATCGCGACGCGCGACGAGGAACGCTACGCGCGCGAGTATCCGACGCTCAACCTGAGCATCGCCGAGACCGTCGCCGGCGAGCTCGGCTTCGGGATCGCGCTCTTCCATCAGACCTCCTACGGGCTCCGCGAGGAGGGGAACGACTGGACTGGCAACTCGGTCTATCTCCACGCCGTCGCGAACGCGGCCTACATGGCGCTCCTAGGCCCGGAGGGATTCGCGGAGGTCGGCCGGCTGATCGTCGGCCGTAGCCATTACGCGGCGCGGCGCCTGGCGGAGATCGACGGCGTGCGCGTCCTCTTTCCGCAGGGATTCTTCAAGGAGCTCGTCGTCTGCTTCGACGACGCGGGCGCTACCGTCGCCGAGCTGAACCGCGCGCTCCGCGAGCGCGGGATCTTCGGCGGCAAGGACCTCTCGGTCGACTTCCCCGAGCTGGGGCAGAGCGCCCTCTACTGCGTCACCGAGGTGCACACCCGCGAGGACATCGACCGGCTCGTCGACGCAGTTTCCGAGGTGCTCGCATGAGGCGATACCACGCAGCCGTCTGGGACGAGCCGCTCGTGATGGAGATGGGGCGGCCGGGCCGCCGCGGAATCGTCTTCGACGAGGTCGAGCCGGAGGTGCGCGACGCGGTCGGCGACCCGGCCGAGCTCGTGCCGGCCGGGCTGCGCCGCGCCGCGCCGCCGGAGCTGCCCGAGCTCTCCGAGCCGGAGGTCCTGCGCCATTACCTCCACCTCTCCCAGGAGACGCTCGGGATGATGGGCGTCAGCCTCTTCGGGACCTGCACGATGAAGTACAACCCGCGCCTCGCCTGGGAGCTCGTCGCGCGCCCGGAGATCGCGGAGCTGCACCCCGAGCAGGACGACGAGACGCTCCAGGGCGTGCTCGAGCTCGTCCACGGGCTCGACCTGATCCTGCGCGGGCTCTCCGGGATGGACCGGTTCGTCTTCCAGCCGGGCGGCGGCGCGCACGCCGCATACACGCACGCCGTGATCACGCGCGCCTATCACGCCTTCCGGGGCGAGCTCGCGCAGCGCGACGAGATCGTGACGACGATCCAGGCGCATCCGTGCAATCCGGCGACGGCTGCGGCCGCCGGCTTCAGGATCGTGACGCTCCCGCTCGAGGAGAACGGCTACCCCTCGCTCGACGCGTTGCGGGCCGCCGTCTCGGAGCGAACGGCGGCGCTGATGGTCGGGAATCCGGACGACATGGGGATCTACAACCCCGAGATCCAGCGTTGGGTCGAGGTCGTCCACGCCGCGGGCGGGCTCTGCTTCTACGACCATGCGAACTTCAACGGGGTAATGGGGAAGCTGAAGGCGCGCGACCTCGGCTTCGACGCCTGCATGTACATGCTCCACAAGACCTTCGGCGCGCCGAAGGCCGGCGGAGGCCCCGCGGTCGGCGCCTACGGGTGCACCGAGGAGCTCGCGCGATTCCTGCCGGCGCCCGTCGTCGTCGAGGAAGGCGGGCGCTACCGGCTCGATCGCGACCGGCCCGACAGCATCGGCAAGGTGCGCGAGTTCTTCGGCAACGTGCCGCAGCTCGTCTACGCGTATACGTGGAGCCGCGCGATGGGAGCGGAGGGGATCGACGAAGCCTCCGACATCTCCGTTCTGCTCAACAACTACATGGAGAAACGGTTGCTCGAGATCCGCGGCGTCGCGAAGTCGCACCCGCACCTGACTGCGCCGCGTCTCGAGATGACGCGCTATAGCCTCGAGCAGGTCGAGCAGGACACGGGGATCACGGTGGTCGACTTCCAGAACCGGATGGCCGACTTCGGGATCGACGCCTTCTGGCTCAGCCACGAGCCCTGGCTCGTACCGCAGCCGTTCACTCCCGAGGCAGGGGAGATGTGGTCGAAGGAGGACGTGGACGAGTGGATCGACGTCCTCGCGCACGTGGTCGAGGAGGCCTACGCCGACCCCGAGCTCGTCCGCTCGGCCCCGCACAACCAGGCGATCCGGAAGCTCTCCGACACCGACCTGAACGATCCGGCGAACTGGGCGACGACGTGGCGGGCGTACCGGCGCAAGCGGCCCCCCTCGGATGGATCGTCCGGGGACGGCGCCGAGCCGACCGAGGACTGGGCGAAGGTCGCACCGTAGTGGCGGGTCTCCTCGCGGGTCGGGTCGCGCTCGTCACCGGCGGTTGCCGCGGGCTCGGGGCCGCGATCGCCCGTGAGTACGCAAGCGCCGGCGCGACGGGCTCCGTCGTGGATCTCGAAGCGGGCCAAGCGCCTGCCGGCTGGGCGGCGCTCACCGCCGACGTCACCGACGAAAACGCCGTCGCCGCCGCGGCCGCCGCCACGGTCGAGCGCTTCGGTCGCCTCGACGTCGTCGTCGCAAACGCGGGCGTCGTTCCGCCCTGGCGGGAGACTGGCGAGCTCGATCTCGGCGAGCTCGACCGGGTGTTCGCCGTCAACGTGCGTGGCGTTGCCGCGACGCTCAAGCATGGGCTCGCCGAGCTGCGACGGCAGGAGCGCGCCGGCTCGATCGTCGTGATGGCCTCGCTGAACTCCTGGCGCGCGCATCCGAGCCAGCCCGCCTACACGGCCTCGAAGCACGCCGTCCTCGGACTGCTCCGGACGGCCGCGCTCGACGCGGGCCGGGACGGGATCCGCGTCAACGGCCTCGCCCCGGGGCCGATTGCGACCGATG
>JANDLU010000069.1 GCA_024330215.1 Candidatus Gaiellasilicea maunaloa | reverse complement strand
CAGCCCCACGCGGTGGGCCAGTAGCCGCCGTCGAAGAACGCAAGCGCGAGCACCGCGAGGAAGGGCAGGAGGAACACGCGGGCCGCCGCCAAGCCGAGAGCGGGAAGTCGATCCGATCGCCGATCGACGGCCGAGTCGGCCGTGACTGCTCGTGAAACCGTCACCGCCCGCCCCATACCTATCCGACGATCGCCTGCTCGAGCAGCTCCAGCGCCACCCGCTTGCTGAGCCGGCTCTCTGCGAAGCGGCGCCCCCGACGCCCGAGCTCCTCTCGCAGCTTCCGATCGCCCGCAAGCAGTTGCATCGCTTCAGCCAGCCGGATCGGAGACTCGGGCTCGACGAGCAGTGCCCCACCGCTCTCTTCGAGCAGCTTGGCTGCGGGCGTGAACCGATCAATCGAAGCCAGAACTGGTCGTCCGCTTGCGAGCGCAGTGGCGATCTTCGACGGCAGGTTCGCGCCGGCGCTGACGTGCCGCTGGATGACGACGTGCACGTCACCCTCGGACAGGAGGCGTGGGTAGTCGTCCCGCGGGACGGGATGCTCTACGAGAACCGACGGAACGGTTGCCGCCCGCGTCCGCACGACTTCGGCGGCGTTCCCATCGCCGACGATACGAACGGCGCACGCGGGCCCAGCGAGAGCCGCCGCATCTATGAGAGTCTCGAGGCCCTGAGAATATCCGACGTTGCCCGCGTAGAGGAAACGCGTATGGCTGTCGGTGCGGTTGGACTCCGCCGGCGAAATCCATTCGGTATCGGCCCAGTTGTAGACGATCTCGATCTGGTTCGCCGGCGCGCCGAGCCGCGTGAGGTAGTCGCGGAATCCGGGGCTGCAGACGACGATACGATCGGCTCCGCGAACGGCGAACCGCTCAGCGGCACGCCCGAGTGAGAGCGCGCGACGCGCGAGCGGCGACGGATCGAGGGCAGCAGCGCCCTCGACAACGAGGTCCTGCACCCAAAGGATGAGACGGAGCCGAGGGAGGAAGGCCTTGAATACTCGGGCGTATGCCGCAGCGAGGAGGGTCGGGATGACACAAACGACAACGTCCGAATCGCGCGCGGCCCTCGCAGCGAGCGGCAGCGACACGGTGGAGAACGTGAGCTCGTAGAGCGCCTTGTCGAGGAAAGACTCGCCCGGTCGTACGCGAAGCCACGCTCGGTCGACACGCACGCCATTGCGGTCTTCTCTTCGCCATAGCGAGCCGCGGTAGGTTGGCTCGATCCGGCGCGACGGGTAGTTCGGGAACGCAGTCACGACCTGAACCCTGTGGCTGCGCCCCGCAAGCCATTCGGCCACATCGGCTACAAGCGGCGGGATTCCGGTCAGTTCAGGAGGGTAATTCGGCGACCAGAGCGTGACCCTCATCTCCCTGCGCCGATCGTGGTTTCAACGACCATTGCGGTGAGTTCGATCACCGGATTGCCTGGACGAGGTAGTGCGTCGCGAAGCGGCGGCTCCGTGCATGCTCGAGGCGATCCTCGAGCGCCAGATACGCAGCCTGGACTACAGGGTTGAACCGGAAATATCCCGCGCCCCGGTAGTAGCACTGGATCTCCAGATCGCTCCACCGGGAAAAAACCCGCTCCAGTCCACGATACGTGCACCGGTCATAGTGGGCGGGAAAGACGGTCACGGGCTCGCGGCCCGTCAGTCTCTCCAGCAGCTGTCTCCCAAACTCCTGCGGAACAAGGCGGTTGATCAGCGCAAAAGGAGAGAGTCCGCCCGAGAGCATTGCCACGAACGACCCACCGGCATCGAGATACGAGCGGACATTTGCGACGACCGGCTCGGTGGACTCGACATGCTCGAGGACTTGCCAGCTGACGACAAGATCGAAAGAGCGTCGTAGCTCAGGGAGGGCCGTGGCCGCATCGGCCACGATCGTCTCGTCGTAGGCACCGACCGGAGCCTTGCCAAGCTCAGCAGCCGAGATGTCGAGGCCGACGTAGTTGCTCTTTGCGGGAAGCTCGGCCCGGCTGATCGCAGGCAGAGCTCCCGATCCCACGTCGAGAATGCGAACGCCGGGTCGAAGTCGCTCGCGGACTCTCTCTTCGAATGGGCCGCGCCAATACAAGGCATACCGCGGGCGAACAGCGCTCATCCCTCCACCTCGCCCAAGCCGAGAGCTTCGAGCGGCTCAAGAGCCGGACGGCGATCAAACTGCTCGACCGCATTGGCTCGAACTGTCAGCTCGGGAGCCCATTTAGCGGACCAGATAGTGATGCGCCGCTCAGGCACGGCGCACCGCCTGCACCGTCAGCTTATTCCCGATTCGGCCGACGAACCGATTCACGACCGACGAGCCGACACGCGCGGCCGTGAAAAGAATCGGTTTCGAAAGAACCCGCATCGGCAAGCCGGGCTCGTGACGATAGAACATGGCGTATCGCCGGGCTTGGACGACATCGAAGCCCGCTTCATCGCAACGTGCCTGGATGGCATCGAGTGACATTCTCTTGACATGGTTTCCCGCCTCCTCGACGTTCTCTGCCACGCCAATCACTGCAGCAGCCCGCGTGACCGCAGCCGCGGCGGGCTCGTTGATGGAAACTGCTGACCGAGCGACCCTCAACATTTCATCCAACCCAACATAGGGCTGTTCGAGATGATGCAGCCCATCGTGGACGTAAACGAGATCGAACGAACGATTAGGAAACGGAAGTCGTTCTGCGTCTGCCACCACAACCCTGAGCGGGAAGCCGAAGCGCCGCGACCGCTCAAGCGCGCGAAGAGACGCGCCCGACGAGATATCGGTGGTTGCGACCGAAAATCCTTGCTCGGCCAAGAAACCCGCATCCATACCTGAGCCCCCGCACACGACCAATGCGGAGCCGGCGCGCGAAAAATCGCCTAGTCCACCGATACTCCGGCGAAACTTGGATCGAATCACATGGTTATGAAAGCGAGGAGCGCCGTACGGCCGCTCGATCTCCCACTCGGGCGCTAACGACGTATCGAAAAACGAGGCCTGCTCACTCGCCTGAGACGCGATTTCGAAGGCAAGGATAGCGATGCCGTCACGTTTGACAAAAACATGACTGCAAGTGGGGCAACGAAGCCTACCGTCATTTGATCGCAGCGGGACCCTGCACGCGGGACATGCGTAGGTCATCGTCGACGCTCCTCTAACGTAGACCGAACTCGCGCGCCTGGTTGCCCAATACTCAACTCCTCGGATCGCGTACCGAAGCACGCGATCATGAACCCCTCAACCATGCGTTCGGTGGAGTATTCGAGCCGACAGGCCTCAGCGATCCGATTCCGCTGGCTTGACCATCGATGCCGGGCTAGATGCACTTCGCGGAGGGTGTCCGCAAGCGCATCGATGTCCCCCGACCGGAAGAAGCGCGTGTTGAATCCCTCCCGCGCCGCACCTATCTCGGGTGCGTGCGGCTCGTCGTCGGCGATGATCATTGGCACCCCGAACGAAAAGCTCTGAGTCGCCGATAGCCCGACGTATCCTGGCGAAACACTCGCGAGCGCCCTGCGATAGAGATGTGAGAGCTCTGCCCGGTCCGATACATGCCCTTCGAAGCACACCCGATCCTCAAGGCTGAGCGCTTCGACACAGAGTTCAAGCGCGGGTCGAAGCGGCCCGTCCCCGACAACGATTAGCCGCGAGCCTGCCGTGGCCGGGGCAATCTTTGCAAATGCGCGGATTAACAGTTCCGGCTTCTTCGACGGCACCAAACGACCGACGTAGATGAAGTCTTTGCTTTCCGCTACCGACCCGGCCTTTATGTCGTCAGCCCTATACAGTGCGTTTGGGGCAGCGATAACGAGTCGGCCCGCGAGACGGGACCCGAGTTCATCCGCCTCTTTCTGGGTGTAAACCACGATGGCGTCTGCGAGCCGACGCATGGGACGCCGCAGCGCCTCTGTCGGCGACTCTCGGCCGCGGCGCGGCCAGGCGTGTCCCCAAAGAACAGATCGGCGCCCCAAGAGGCGCCTCACAAGTAGCGTCATCCACACAGAGAGAATTCTGGGGTTCATTTCAAGGATTGCGACATCAGCGGCGACGCCGGGCTTCAAAGTGCGTCGCTGCCACAGCAGGCGGCGACCGAAGAAATAGACGTTGTGCACAAGCTCTGCCCGGCTCGAAGCTTCATCGCTCGTCCGGACGGTCTGGTCGAAATGACAGCGGCCAGCGACGATTTGCAGCCGTGAACCAAGCCGACGATCGAACTCAAGGAGGAACCCCGAGCGGTAGTCGGGGACGGCAGCCTGCACAAGGACGACAGATTCAGCCCTCATGTGCCAAGCCTGGTCGAGGGAGCACCGCCGTCAATACGGCGAAGCTCGGCCAACTGACGCCAGGAAAGGGGTTCTCGAGCCCGCCAGCCGCCGCGCGCGCCGATGGCACACGCGCCAACCATTCCGCCGACGGTACTCAGCTCACCGCGCTTGATGAGCTGAGTTCCATCACGAACGAGCTTCAGCGCGGCGGCGGCCATCGCGTACGGAAGGGGAAAGTGCTCGAAATACGTGCGAAGGAGCTCGGAGTTGTTATCGACCGCCAATTCAGCGAAATGCTCCCGATGTCGTGGTGGATGCTTCAAAACGAAGTCGGGCAGTGTGATTACGTCGTAACCCCGGCGCCAAAGCCTCACCGCAAGATCGAATTCATGTCCGAGCCCTCGCCCTCGCGCCTCGCGCCAACCTCCGACAAGCTCAAAGACATGACGCCGGACGGCGCAAGCACCGCCACTGAATCGCAAAATCGGCTGCATGCCGGTCGTCTCCACACGATCATCCCGATCGAGGCACGATGACACGAAGCCTGCGATCGCCCCCACGGTCGGGGATGCATGTACAAAGCACTCGGTGACAGCCCTGATGGATCGCGGAATCAACTCGCCATCGTCATCGCTAAAGACAACGATGTCCGTCGTTGCCGTTGCTGCTCCCGCATTTCTTCCAGGAGAACAACCGAGATCGCCGGCCAGCTCGACTGTACGTAGGGTCAGGGCGGTCTCAGGGACAACATCTCTCCGTGCCCCGTTAAGTACGACAATCACCTCATCAGGTCGCCATTCCTGCTGGTCAAGTGCGAGAAGAGCACGCTCCAAGTCGGCCGGAACCCGTCCGGCACCAACGACCAGGACGACACTCACCGATAGATTGTTCATCGCTGGCTCCGCGGGATGTAGAGCCCGAGTAGCACGAGAGCAACCGCCATCGACTGCTCGTGATAGAAGAGATCCGCCGAAATCCCCATTGTCGCGATTCCAACAAGCACAGCTAGGGAGAGGAGTGACGCGCCGCCGAAGTTCTCTGCTCCGAATGAGCGACGAAGAAGCAAGAGAGCGCCTATTGTGAGCAGAGCGATATAGGGAATGGACGTCACCAGCCCGAATTCTCGAGTGAGTCGAAGGAAGTCGTTATCAACCCACTGGATCAGCTGTCCCTTCTGCGGCCCAATTCCGAAGATCCAGTGCCCCTCGAGGCGGTCCAGCTCCGCTTCCCATAACTGGCGCCGAAGACCGATGCTAATGAGACTGTTCGAGTCCTGGACGCCCCAGACAAAGAAGAACCGATTCGCGAATGGCATCGCGCCGAGGAAATTCAAGATCGTAGGTCCGGCCGCTGCAATGACGGTTCCCCCAATCAGCAGCCTGCGGCGCTGTTTCATTCCGGCGATTCCAGTGAGCAGGATTACAGCCGCCATCGCCCCTAGGGCGAGAAACGCACCACGCGATCCGCTCACGAGAACACCGAAGAGGCAAAGAGAGCCGACAATTGCCGAGATCGCGATAATCCCCCGTCGCATCGTCAGGGCTGCCCAGATCGCGAACGCGGCGCCCACGGCCGCCAGAAAGCCGAAGTAGTTCGAGTTGCCGACAGTGCCGAAAGAGCGGCGCCAGGAGGCACCGCTCTGGAGGAGCGCCGCGTCATCGTACGCCGGCGAGAGCCGCGCGTTGATCGCCAACAAGTTGAAGTATTGGGCAATGCCGACCGCAGCTGCGACGCCGAACAGCCCGAGAACAGCCGATGCGAATCGCGCCGACCGGACATCGAAACAGGTTGCGAGGACGTAGACGACGCAGAAGACGACGAGGTACTTCGCCAGCCTCACGAGAAACATGAGATCTGCCCATGACGTCGCTGCGTCGGTCGTAATCGACGAGCCGATGAGCGCCAGGCAGGCGCAACCGGCAAGCGTGGCACTCACAACGATCGGAACCCGCACCCCGGCGCGCAGCCGCCCGAACGCGAGCACGAGCCCAGTCGCTCCGATGAGCAGATCCTCTGGCCGCACCGGAGCGCCGCCGGCCGCGCCACCCCGGAGTCGAGGCGCCAGAAGCGCGAGCGCGAGGATGGTTAGCGCTGCCGCCGCGGCCTGACGCGATTCAGCCGCGACGCTCAGGAAGAGCAGGCCGGCTGTAAGAGCGACTAACGCGATCGCCCACAGAGGGTTAGGCCCGACCACTGCGATCACCAATCCCGCGCAGACCAAGAGGCCGCTCTGCAGTGCCACGGGGATCGCCAGCCGGAGCGTCATTGCGTTGAGAAAGGAGTAGTGAGCAAGGTCGATCCGATACTCGAGCGAATCAGGGCCACGAAGCCCGTGGTCGCGACGGCCCAGGCCGCCATTCCGACGACCAGCCCGAGCTCAGAAGAGACTGCAACGCAGACAAGACCTCCGACGAGGGCAGATGCGAGCTCGACGTAACGAGCCGTCTTCACCTGGGCCATGAGCACGAGGCACGCGACGGACAGGGCGACCATCGCTGCTGCTCGGGTTGCGCCAATCGCGAGCAACGACTGCGTGAACGCCAACGGTAGGAACATCAGCAGACCCATCCCGAGCGCTACCTGATAGCGCCGGATCCCACCCGACGCCGTCAGAAGCGACCCGTCGAGCGGCACGGCCGCGGTCGCCCCAAACGCGACCGCGAGCACCGCGACGGTCGCCCCCACCGAAGCGAACGAACCGCCGATCCGGTCATCCAGAGACACTGCGAGTACTCCGAGAAGCGTCCCGCTCGCGAAACCCCAGATGCCGAGCATGCGCGCAGCGCTGATGTGCAGGTCAGCCTGCAATTGACCGTGGCGCAGATAGCCGAAGCCCGGAAGAAACGCCTGTCCGACGATGTTGGGAAACTTCCGAATGATGGAGGCGACCTGATAACAGGCGAAGTACAAGCCCAAGGTCCGCAGCGCATCGTCCGCCGTAAGCGCCACGACGCGCTCAGCCGACTCGAAGAGAAGGGACACGGCTATTAGTACGTACGCGGAGGCAATCACGGCGCCGAGCCCTCCGGTAGCTGCTCCCGTGGTTTCTCGCCGCCTAAGAACCGTCTGGCGCAGATGCCAAAGTCCGACGGCGCTCAGCGGGAGTACGTAGCTGACGTAGATGAGGTCCCGAAGGGCCGCGCCCGACAATTTCGGCACCAGGACAAGTGCGACGCCGAGCAATACGAGCTGGAACAGCGTTGCGAGTGTCTGCATCGCTGTCGCGTATCCGAGACGAAGGCGAGCGATCTGGACGACCTGTGCGTTCGCCCAGAGAGACGTCACCGCGAGCAGGAGAATTAACCGTTGTGGCGACAGGCCGGTTGGGAGGTCGATGGCAAGTGCCGCTCCACTCCCTCCAACCACTGCAATCAATAGCCCACCTCGTATTTGCACGAGCTCGACGTGCCGAGAAGGTTGACCGCCTCGTTGGCTGAGAACGATCGTCCCGCCCAAGGTCAGGAGTGCTTGGCCCATCGTCACGATCAAGGTCAACAGGCCGTAGAAGCCAAGCGCCTCGACGGACTGGCGTCCTAACAATGCGACGAGAATGAGAGCTGCCGGAGCAGATGCAATCGTGACGAAGGCGGCTGATATCGCACTGCGCCTCGTGCGCCGGCTTATCTCCGCGGGCGTGATGTAAGCGAGAGTTTCCAGATCTCTATCCCGGAGGTACGCGGCGCTAGTCGGACTGTGCACGGACAAGGACCGGCACCGTTTGAAGGATGATGCGAAGATCAGCCAAGGGCGACCAATTCGTCACGTAGAGGTAGTCGAGCTTGAGCATCTCTTCGAATGGAATGCCGCTACGTCCGAACGCCTGCCAGAGCCCCGTTACGCCCGGCTTCAGTGAGAGACGCTGGCGAGCCCACTCATGGACGTAGCAGTCTTCCTCGAGGATTAACGGCCGAGGCCCGACAAGCGTCATGTCGCCTGTGGCGACGTTGAAGAGCTGCGGCAGCTCGTCAAGCGAGTGCCGGCGTAGGAATCCTCCGGCCTTTGTTACGCGGGGGTCGTCGTCGATCTTGAACATACGCGCGTCGCCACCGGGGGCTAGGTGCTTATTCAGGTGCGTGAATTCATGCTTGCGCTCGTCGGCGTCGACCCACATCGTGCGGAACTTCCAGATGCGAAATGGCCCTTTCGCCCCCATCCGCACCTGACGGAAGAACACCGGTCCTGGATTGTGCAACTTGATCGCGATAGCAATGGCCACCAGCACAGGCGACAGGACGATCAGCCCCGGGATGGTCAGCATCAGGTCGAGCGTCCGCTTCAGGAAGGCCGACGAGCGGGACAGTCTCAGCGGCGGCATGCGCAGGAGAGGGAGCCCCTCGACGGCGTGGAATTCCCCTCCAGGTGCAACGAGCTCGTAGAGCCGCGGAACGACGTCGATCTGCACGTCCATCGTCTGGAGCGTCCGAACGAGCTCGACCGTGTCCGCTTCGGACTCGTTCGAGAAGGCGAAGATCACGCGATCCACGTCGAGGAGCTCGACGAGGGCCCGAAGACGCTCCGTCCCGCCCAGCAGCGTCAAGTCTCCGAGGCCGTCACGGCGTTCCTTCGGCTCGTTGTCGACGAACCCGAGGAGACTGATCCCGTACTCGGGGTGGTTCACGAGCTTGCGCGCGATGGTCTGGCCGACGTCGCCGGCGCCGACGATGATCACGTTCTGGCGGTAGGAGGCATGGCGGCGGCAGGAGGCGCGTGCGCCCACGCGCAGCAGGCACATGAGCAGGACCGCGAGCGACCAGAACGCAAGCAGCTTGTCGAGCTGCGGCTCGGCGAAGCTCACGAGCCAAGCCGCCCCGAACACGAGCCACGTGACGACCGTGACCATGTGGAAGACGCCGCCGATCTCGTCGACGGTCGAGTGGCCCGTCCGCTCCTCGTCGTGGTCGTACAGCCCGTAGAGCTTGGCCATGACGACCCACACGGGCAGCGTCGCGAAGAAGAGGAGCGCCTCGATCTGCGGATCGATCCGGTCGGGCACCGGAGCGCCCTCGTCGCCGCCGAAGAGCCAGAGCGCGAGCACGAAGGCGGAGGCGAGCCCGATCACGTCGGCGGCGGCGAGCGCCCGGCGGACGAGCCAGCCGCGCCTGCGCACGGAGCCCGAAAGGCGACGCTGGAGCAGGTCGCGGGTCCGATCGTCGAACGCCCCCTCCACTCCGGCTAGCGCCAAGCGCGAGCTCGTGCACTCCGCGGTTCTCACCGCCTCGCCCGTGCGCTCCGCGGTCCTCGCCTCCCCCCACGCGGAGCTCACGCCGATTCCGTCACCCGCTCGCGCTGCTCGCGCGCCGTATAGCCGTACCCGTAGCCGTATCCGTACCCGTACGCCTCCCCGCCTCCGGCACCCGTCAGCACGAAGCCGAGCTTCGCGGCCGGCGCCGTTTCGAGCAGGCGGTTGAGCTCGCGCAGCATGTGCCGCCGCACGACGTTCATTCGCGCCACCACCACCAGCGCGTCCACCCGCGCAGACAGCGTCATCGCGTCGCCGACTCGGAGCAGCGGCGGCGAGTCGATCAGGACGACGTCGGCGTCGTCACGCAGGTCGCGCAGGATCGACCCGAGCCGATGCGTTCCGACGAACTCGCCGGGATCTGGTGGAATCGGCCCTGCGGCGAGAACGCGTAGCGATCCCGGTCTCGAGGCCGCATGACCGTTCTGCGAGCCGTACCCCTCGACCGAGGTGCCGCCGCCGCGCGAATCGAATCCGTTCACGGCGATCGGCGCGAGCGCCTCCTCGAGCGACGCCGCGCCGAGCGCCACCTGCGTCACGCCCGGTCGGCCGCCCACGTCGAAGAACCTGTCGAGATAGGGCCGGCGCAGGTCGAGATCCACGAGCACCACCCTCTGCCCGGCGCGCGCGAGCGCGACGGCCAGGTTCGCGACCGTTGTCGACTTGCCCTCGCGCTCGACGGCACTCGTGACGATGATCGTCTTGATCTCCCGGTCGAGCCGGGCGAACTCGAGGTTCGTGCGCAGCATCCGGAACGGCTCCGCGCCGGTCGTGTCTTCGAGCATCACGAGGCGGTTCTCGCGCTGGAGCCGCCTTCCCGGCTGGGGAATCCGAGCGAGTAGGGGGAGCCCGAGCCGTGCCGCAATCTCCTCCGCGCTGCGCACGCGGGTGTCGAGTGCTTCCCAGAGGAAGGCGAGCCCGAGGCCGAGCACGAGCCCGAGCCCCAGCCCGAGAATCGCGTTCCGCACCGGCCGCGGCTGCACTTGCTCGGACTGCTCGGCGTCCCGCACCGGGAAAGCGTTCGAGGATTGCAGCGCCTCGAGCGTCTCCAGTTGCTGCTGCTTCTCGAGAAGGCTCCGATAGAGCGTGCTCCGACTGTCACCCGCCTGGGCGAGCTCGGCGAGTGTCTCCTCCACGTCGATGCGGGCACGCGTCAGCGCCCGGGTATCGAGCTCGCGGCGGTATTCGGTGAACTGCTGTGCATAGGCCGTCGCCAGTTGCCTGGCGATACGCGGGACGCGATGCGTGACCCGAAACTCGACGAGGTCCGCGTTCTGTTGAGGCGAGACGCTCGACGACTCGAGGAACTCCGCCGCCGTCATTCGGACACCGGTCTTCCGCAGCACGCGCCGCGCTACGTCCGGAACACGGGCGAGACCCGCCTGGGTCTGCGCGACCCGGTCGGCCTGTAGGTTGAGCGTCGCGTCGGGCGTGCCGGTGAGCTGTGTCGCCAGGTTCTGGCGCGAGAGGAGCACCTCGGCGGTCGCCTCGTACAGCCTCGTCTGGCTGAGTGAGAAGCCGATCGCCGCTGCAGGGACGAGCACGACCGCCTGCAGCACCATCCATTTGCGGCGGCGCAGGATGTTCAGATACCCGGCGAGATCGCCCGGGTGCTCATCTTGTCGAATCAAAGTAACCCCTCGGAACGACGGCTGTCCGAGCCTTGCACACGTCATCGTAGTCGAGAATCACGCGAAGTAAACGACGCGCAGTAAATGTCGCGAAATGAAGTAATTGTCGCGAAGTAGGTAGAAGGGCTAACGAGGAGTTCCGGCACCGTGATCGATCTCCATGTGCACCTGCTTCCCGACCTCGACGACGGGCCGTCGTCCATCGCCGACAGTCTCGAGACGGCGCGGCTACTCGCCGGCGCCGGAGTGCACACGGTCGCGGCGACGCCGCACGTGCGCGTCGACTACCCCTCCGAGCCGACGGCGATCGACCGGGGAGTGGCGGCGCTCCGGACGGCGATCGCCGAAGCAGCGATACCGCTTGACGTGCTCGGCGGCGCAGAGCTGTCGTTCGAGCAGCTCCGGCGACCCACCGCGGAGCTGCGCCGCTTTGGGCTCGCCGGCAACCCCTCCCTCCTGCTGGTGGAGACGCCCTACCTCGGCTGGCCGCTCGCGCTCGAGCGCACGATCTTCGATCTGCGTCTCGCCGGTTTCACCGTGGTGCTGGCACATCCCGAGCGAAACCCGGACGTGCAGGGCGATCCTGTCCTCGTGGAGCGCCTCGTGCGGTCGGGGACGCTCGTCCAGGTAACGACGAGCTCACTCGCCGGCGTGCTCGGCAACCGCGCCCGAGAGACGGCGCTCGAGCTCCTGGAGCGCGATCTCGTCCACCTGGTCGGCAGCGACACACACGGCCCGGACGGGCGCGCGCTGGGCGCCGAGCCGGTTCGCCGTGCCGTGGGTGACCGGGCGCTGGTGCGATGGTTGACGGAAGACTCGCCCGCTGCGATCGTGGCCGGCCGGCGGGTGCCGCTGCGGCCCGATCCGATCAGGCGACGGCGCTTCCGGCGGCCCCGTGGAGGTCGAGGATGGCCGCGATAGAGAATCGCCACGTGCGGCAGAGGCGACGCGCACTGACCGAGACGCTGCCCTTCCACGCTGCCCTTCCACACCGGCGACCTCGAGGCGAACGAAAGAACTGAAGGAGGCGTCAGCGCCCGCTGACAAGCTCGGAGGCGAGCCACCGCATCCTGCTACTCGGCCTCGACCTGCACTACGAAGACAAAACGGGCCGTCAGACCGACGCGAGCAACGATCTGCCAGCAGCCCGGCGTCGAGAACGTCAGTGCCGAAGACTGAAAGCCCTCGCGAAACGGGTAGCTGACCGGGATCTGCGCCTTCAAAGGAGGCGCGTCGCCATCGAGGCGCAATCCGGAGACGCGAAGCCGTCCCCACGGACTTCCCTTGGCTCTGAACCACGGAATCTTCTGGCCCGTCGCTCGCGCCACGAATGCATCGTCAGCACGGGTGTAGCCCATCCAGAGCGTGCCCCGCCGCCGCCAGTGCGTGGAGAGCGTCCCCATCCACGCGTTGGGCGGCGCGGGAGAAACTGGGGTCTCGCGGCAGTCCGCGGCGCGCTCGCGCGTCCCGGCGTCCATACTCGATCCAGCACCCGAACCGGCCGCAATCACGAGCGCGGTCGAGAATGCAATAGCCGCCGTGGCCACTCGCCTTGCCTTCATCGCCCGCCAAGTATGGCGGCCGGAACGGCGCTTCGCCAAGCGTCTCGCGAGTTTCCTGGGAGCGAGCTTGACCTCGACCGCCACGATCCGGCCGTCTCCGCGAGCGACGGCGAGGTCGACCTGGTGGTTGCCCGTCACCGTCCGCGGATGCTTCACACCGGCCTCCGCTGCCTGCAGTCCCTGCTCCCAGCTGTGGCAGATCAGCAGCTCTTGCCGGCCGAGACGAGACCGCGCTTGGCGCTCGCGCGCTCCGGGTCGAGGATCGCCTCGCGCACCGCCGTGCGCATCAGTCCGAGCTTCGGCAGCGGATAGTTGTCGAGCTTGCGCCGGCTTGCGATGTAGGTCGCACCGAACGTCTCCGTCAGCGTCTCTCTCGGATCGATCCCGCCGACAAGCCGGATCAGCGCCGGGAGCCGGCGCAAGGGCACATCGGTCGACACGTTCGTCTCCACCGTCCGCGCGAGGCCGGGGAAGTTCCGGAGCAGGCGCACCGGATCGAGCTGGTCGGCCATCGCGGAGAGGAAGCACCGCTGCCGCGCCATCCGCGTGTAGTCGTTCGAGTCCTTCCGCGAGCGGACGTAGGCGAGCGCCTCGCGGCCGTAGAAGTGGTAGCGGCGGCCGGGGACGACGTCGATCCGCGGCTTCGGCTCCCCCCAGGCGGGCCGCGTCACCTCGTCGACGAGGCGCTCCTTGACAAGGATCCGCACCCCGCCGAGCCCGTCGACGAGGTCGGCAAAGCCACGCAGATTGACCAGGGCGTAGTAGTCGACCCGGATTCCGAGGAGGGTGGAAACCGCCTGCTTGAGCGCGGTCGCGCCGGGGTCGCGGCCACCGGGGAAGAGCGCAGGCTGCGTTCGCGCGAAGCCGTAGAGCGCGTTCAGCGGTTGTGCGAACCGCTTCGGCTTGCCGGCCTGCCCTGAGCCGTTCAACCCCGGGCCGAGCGGCACCGCGACGAGATTGCGCGGGATTCCGAAGGCGACCGCCCGGCCGGTTCCGTGCTGGATCGCGACCAGGATCATCGTGTCCGTGCGCGCGCCGGAGTTGCCAGGTCCCTCGTCGGTGCCGAGCAGCAGGATCGTCGTCCACGGCTCCCCCTGTGCCGGCTCCTGCCGCGCCAACACCTGACTCGAGCCGTCGAGCGGCACGTCGTACCGAGGCTCGGCGACGGCAACCGGCCGAGGTGCGCTCGGCGGCGCCGCGATTCCCGGGTAGCGCGGCTGCGGAGCGAGCAACGCCCCGACGAAGAGCGCTCGCGAGGGCAGCACGTCGCGCGGCTCCTCCTTTGCGAAGACGGTCTCGAGGACGTCGTAGCTCCGGACGGCCACGTAACCGGCGGCGGCGTGCGGAAGCGCGGTCGCGACGACGAGCGCAGCGAGCACGACGCGGGCCTCCGCGGTGCGCGATCCCCGAGCCGCGTCGACGACCGCGAAGAGACGGAACGCGAGCACGGCGAGATCGATGGCGAGCAGCGTCGCGACGAGTCTCCGATCGAGTACCGGCAGCCCGGCGCGCCCGCGCCAGACGACGATGGCGAGGAGAGCCAACAGGAGGAGCGCCGTCGCGGCGAGCAAGGCGACCCCGCGACGTCGGGCCCCGCGCAGGAGCTGGCCCGCTCCGGGGAGCAGCATCGAGAGGAATCCCGCGAGGAGCGCATGGCGCCCGGGCTGGGCCATCGTGCAAGTCTAGGAGCGACCGCGGTCGAAGCGATTGCTAGGAAATCGTAAGAATCCGGGAAGGGATCCGAGGGCGACGCTACAGTCGGGCGCGATGCCGACTTCCGTGGTCACCGGCGGGGCCGGCTTCCTGGGCTCGCACCTGGCGGACGCGCTGCTCGCGAACGGCCACCGCGTCATCTGCGTCGACAATCTCGAGACGGGCTCGCTCGCGAACATCGAGCACATGCGCGCGGACGAGTTCGTCTTCGTCCCGCACGACCTGATCCAGGCGATCCGGATCGACGAGCCGGTCGACTTCGTCTACCACCTCGCGAGCCCGGCGAGCCCGATCGATTACCTACGCCTACCCCTGCAGACGCTCAAGGTCGGCTCCTACGGCACTCACAACGCGCTCGGGCTCGCCAAGTTCAAGCGCGCCCGCTTCCTGCTCGCCTCGACCTCCGAGGTCTACGGCGATCCGGAGGTGCACCCGCAGCCCGAGACCTACTGGGGCCACGTCAACCCGATCGGGCCGCGCGGCGTCTACGACGAGGCGAAGCGCTACGCCGAGGCGCTGACGATGGCGTATCACCGGCAGCAGGGCGTGGACACCTGCATCGTCCGGATCTTCAATACTTTTGGGCCGAGGATGAGGCCCTACGACGGGCGCGCAATCCCGAACTTCGTACGGCAGGCGGTCGAGCAAAAGCCGATCACGGTCTACGGCGACGGCTCGCAGACGCGGAGCTTCTGCTACGTCGACGACCTGGTTCGCGGGCTGATCCTGCTCCAGGAGAGCGGCGAGCACCTACCCGTGAACATCGGCAACCCGAACGAGTTCACGCTCCTCGAGCTCGCCGAGAAGGTGATCGAGGTGTTCGAGGCGACGAGCGAGATCGTCTTCGAGGCGCTGCCGGTCGACGACCCCAAGGTGCGCCAGCCCGACATCACGCGCGCGCGGCAGGTGCTCGGCTGGGAGCCGAGGATCGAGCTCGACGAAGGCCTCCGCAAGCTGCGCGCCTCGCTTCCTCGAGAAGCTCCCGTTGCGTAGATCTGCTGCGCTGGTCGCGGCCTCGCTCGTCCTGGTCGCCACCGTCGCCGTCCCCTCCGCGAGCGGATCGCGCTTCCTCCAGCGCGGGATCTTCGACGACGCGCAGATCCACTACGGCAACCCGGACACCGTCTTTCCCGTGCTCCGGACCCTGCGCACGCAGCTGATCAGGATCAACCTCGTCTGGGGCGGGGTGAACGGCGTCGCGAAACGGAGGCCGACAAACGGCGCCAACCCGACCGATCCCGCCTATGACTGGTCGGCGTCCGACCGCACCGTCAACTACGCGGCGCAGTACGGGATCAGGGTCGTCTTCTCAATCGTCGGCACGCCGCCCTGGGCGAACGCGGCCGCCGGCGTGAACGTCGTCCCGCGGAACCTCCTCGACCTCCAGCGCTTCGCCGCGGCGGCGGCCAAGCGCTACAACGGCCGCTTCCCCGGGGCGGACGGACGGCTGCTGCCGGCGGTGCGCTCCTGGCTCGCCTGGAACGAGCCGAACAACCCGGCCTTCCTGCGCCCGCAGTACCGCCGGGTCGCCGGCGGGTACGTCGCCCAAAGCCCGATCGACTACGCGAGGATCTGCAACGCGATCGTCAAGGGGGTGACCGTGACGACGGTCGGCGCCTCGAAGGTCGCGTGCGGGCTGACCGCGCCGCGCGGCAACAACAATCCGTCCTCCGGCCGGCCGGCACTCGCCCCGATCGCCTTCCTGCGCGGGATGAAGAAGGCCGGTGCGACCGGTTTCGACGCCTACGCCCATCACCCGTACTACGGCGGTCCGAGCGAGACACCTTCGACCCCGCCGCCGATACCGACGCGCGGACAGGCGCCGACCGCGGTCACGCTCGGCAACATCGACACGCTGATCCGCGAGGTGACGAAGCTGTACGGGAACAAGCGGATCTGGATCACCGAGTACGGGTATCAGACGAACCCGCCCGACCGCATCTTCGGGGTCACGCCCGCGAGGCAGGCGCAGTACCTGACGCAGGCATTTGCGATCGCGGCGCGCCATCCGCGGATCGACATGATGCTCTGGTTCCTCCTCCGCGACGAGACGCGCGTGCGGCTCGAGGAGGGCTGGCAGTCGGGTCTCCTGACCGCGAGCGGCACCCGCAAGCCGAGCTTCGCCGCGTTCCAGCGCCTCTCCGGCTAGGGAGCCGACCGACCTATCCCTCGGCGACCGGCCGGTAGGTGCACACGTGCACGCCCGCGCCGCCGGTGACCGTGGAGACCAGCTCGAGCGTGCGCAGCGCGCCGTCGTCGGGGAAGATCG
>JANDLU010000068.1 GCA_024330215.1 Candidatus Gaiellasilicea maunaloa | reverse complement strand
CTGATCACCTGGCGGATGGCAACCACCGAGGTCCAAGCGGGATAGGCTCTAAGCCACGCGCAGCCAGTCGTCGAGCGAGGTATGCCGCAAGGCGGGCACGCCCGAGCCCAGCTCGGCTCGCAACTCGCCCACCGTGCCCTGGCGCTCGGCTAGCACGTCGTGAGAGTGGATCGTCTCGAAGTTGACCTGCCGTGAGTAGAGGAAATCGTCGTCGGTGAGGTCGGGGATCGCGGCGAGCGCGGAGGCGAGCGCGATCCGGACCGAGTCTTCGACGAAGCGTGGCCGGAGGTGCGCTTGCTCGACGACGAAGAGCTCGTCCGGGCGCTTCAACAGCTCGTAGATCGGCGCGCTCATCGAGCTCTCGACGATCGTGACGAGGTCGTTCGCGTCGAGCCTGCGTTCGGTTCCCACATAGAGCGCCCCGCGTCCGCGCTGGTTGTGTGTCGCGATCGGGACGAGGTCGAGGATCCGCTCGACGTCGTCGCTCGCGAAGCCGGCTTCCGAGAGCCGCTCGGCCGCGCGGCCGCGGACGAGTCCCTGCGCGCAGGGGCAGGCGTTGATTCCGCTCGCCTCGACGCCCACCACCCGTCTGACGCCGCTCGTCGAGGCCGCCGCGATCCCGATCAGCGAGACCAGCTCCTGCGTCGGGAGCCCACTTACCGGCGTCGTGCGTCGCATCGGCCAGCGCGCCGTGATCCGCGCTTCGGCACGCAGCGCCTGCTGTCGCTCGACAATGTGGCGGGCGATGTGCTCGGCGAGGGCTTCCACGTGGAGGGCCTCCGACGCCACGACAGCCTCGATCGCCTCCTCGAAGAGCTCGGCGAAGCGCGACATGTGCACGCCTTTCTGAGCTCGATCGAGGTCGACCGTGCATTCGATCTCCGCTGCCATCACGGTTTTCCGACCCTCGTGGCGGACGCGGATTGCCTTCGAGACACGGGTGACGCCGGCTCGGGTGAGCGAGAGCTCGACCTCCGGCGTGGACGCCTGGAGATCCTGGGGGAGCAGGGCTGGCGTTTCTGCCATGCGGTTACGCTAGCAACCCGTGTCCGAGGACTTCTCCCGTCTCGTCTCGCTCGCGTGTCACGACCTCCGAACGCCGCTCGCGACGATCCAGGGCTTCGCGAAGACGATCCTCAGGCAGGACGAGCTCGGCGATCCGTACGCCCGCTACCTGGCGATCATCGACGCCGCGGGCGAGGAGCTCGCGCAACTGCTGGACGTGCTGTCCATCGCGGCCAGGATCGAAGGAGGCCGCTACGACCCGGTCCTACGCGAGATCGATTCGCTCGAGCTCGCCCGAGCCGCAGTGTCCGGCGCTACCGGCGAGGGTGCGACGGTCGAGGTCGACGTCGACGCGGTTCAGCGCTCGCTCGCGGCGCTCGCGCGCGCTGCCGCCCGCCACGGCGGCGTCGAGGTCTCGGCGCTCGTCGCGGGCTCCGAGGTGTCGATCGTGCCGGTCGTTCCGGAGGCGGCGCCGATCGTGCTCGGCGACGACCCGAAGGATCTGGGCGCCGCCGTCGCCGTCAGAATCGTGCGGGCACTGGGCGGGGAGATCGTGCTCGACGGTGACCGGCTCGCAGTCACGCTGCCCGGTTGAGCCCGGCGAGTCGCGGGAGGGACAGTCCCTCCGACGCGTTCTATTCAGACGTGTCCCTCCCTCCTTGGACATGTCCATTTCAGACGTGTCCGAGGGACTGTCCCTCGGCGTCCGCCAACTGGAGAACCGGCGAGAGCTCGAGGATCAGCGCAGCAGGCGCGAAAGCCGCCGATCCTTGAGGATGCGGCCGCCCGTCTGGCAGGCCGGGCAGTAGAAGACCGTGTGCTCGTCGTAGTCGACCTGATGGATCGGGCCGCCGTCCGTCTCGTCATGATCTCGCGGGCACGGCTCGCCGAGCCGCCGATGCACGAGGTAGACGTCCTTGTCGCCCTTGCCCGCCTCACGCAGCTCGAGCGCTCGGGCGAGATCCTCGTCGATCGCCGTCGCGAGCCGCTCGACGTCCGCACCGGAGAGCTGCGTCGTCAGCGCGAACGGCGAGAATCCCGCCCGATTCAGGATCTCGTTCGCATGCGCGCGGCCGATCCCGGCGAGCGCACGCTGATCGCGGAGGAACGAGTGGAGCCGCCGGTTCGCGGTGGCGAGGATCTCGCGCAACCGCTCGGACCCGAGCCCGAGTGCCTCCGGCCCGAGGTGCGCCAGCTCGGCCTCGGTTTGAGCCGGCGTCTCGAGCCAGACGCCCGCCCGCTTCTTCGCCCCGGCCTCGGTTAGGACGAGCTCCCCGCCTTCCTCGAAGCGAAGCCGGAAGGCCGGCGTCTTCGGCCCCTTGGCGCCTGGAGCGAGATAGCGGATCCGGCCGGCGCTCATCAGGTGGATCCGCAGCACGAGCTCGTCGTCGTCCGTGGGAAAGAGGAGCCACTTCCCGCGCCGTCGCGCGCCCGCGAACCGCCGTCCCTCGAGTGCGGCAAGCGGAGGCGCGAACGTCTTCAGCGTCGCGATGTGCGCCGGCCCCGCCGCGAGCACCCTCGACGTCGAGACCGGGTCGTCCAGGCCGCGGATCCATGCTTCAACCTCGGGCATCTCAGGCACGTAACCTCCCCGCGTGGATCCCATCAGGGTAGTCGTCCGTCGCGGCGGCGTCGTCGAGGCGGTGCACGACGTCCACGCTGTCGCCGTCCAAGACGGGGCAGTGGTCGCAGAGGCGGGTGATCCGATGCTCGTGACGCTGCTGCGATCGTCCGCCAAGCCGTTCCAGGCGCTGCCGCTCGTGCGGGCCCGCGACGATCTCGGCGAGCTGGACATCGCGATCGCCTCCGCGTCCCATCTCGCTAGTCCTGAGCAGCTCGACGCTGTCCGCGCGCTGCTCGCGAAGGCGCCGGCGGAGGAGGAGGAGCTCGAGCTCGGCACCGTCGGCGACGGCTCCGGGCCGACGAAGCTCCACCACAACTGCTCCGGCAAGCACGCAGGGATGCTCGCTCTCTGCCGCGGGCGCGGGTGGGAGAGCAGGGGCTACCACCTCATGAGTCACCCGGTTCAGCGGGCGTGTCTCGCCGAGATCGCCACCGCTGCAGATGCCGACACCGGCGAGCTCGCCGTCGCCATCGACGGTTGCGCGGTGCCCACGTTCGCGCTCCCGCTCGAGCGGATGGCTCTGATGTTCTCTCGGCTCGAGTCGATCGACGGTGGTGCTCGAGTGGCCTCTGCGATGCGCGCGTACCCCGAGCTGATCCGCGGCCCGCGGGCGGCGGACGTGCTTCTGATGCAGGAGCTCGACGGCTTCACCGCCAAGGGCGGCGCCGAGGGCCTCATGTGCGCGACCGGGCCGAACGGTCTCGGGCTGGCGCTCAAGGTCGAGGACGGCGCGACGCGCGCGGTCCGCTCCGCGCTCGCTGAGTTACTCGCTCGACTCGGCTTCGAGACGGGAGAGCTGGGAGTCGTGCAGCTCGAGAACTCGCTCGGCGAGCCCGTAGGCGAGATCGTCTCGGAGCGGTCCGCAAGCGGTTGAGATTCGGCTACCACCCGTCCCGGATTCCGATGTAGTATCCGGTTCTTCGATGGTCAGAGCCGGGGTTCGCGACCGGCTCTTCGTGTGTCTAGGCAGGTCGCCGCGCGTCTCAAGCCCCGTCCGCTCACGAGGAAAGCCGAGGTTCATGCTCACCGTCGACATCGCTCTCCCTGAGGTCGAAGAGTTCCAGAAGCTCGTCACGCAGGGCCAGGAGAAGGGATTCCTCACCTACGACGAGATCGTCTCCGGGCTCGAGGAGGTCGAGCTCTCGAAGGAGCAGATCGAAGATTTCTACACCTATCTGATCGACCACTCGATCGAGCTCGTCGAGGGAGAGCAGTACAAGTCGCCGCCGCACGAGCAGCCCGCGCTCGCCGAGGAGGATGCGAAGCCGGCGCCGCAGCTCGACCTGACCGTCGAGCCGTCGCTCGACTCGCTGCGCCTCTACCTGCGCGAGATCGGCAAGGTGCCGCTCCTGACCGCCGACCAGGAGGTCTACCTCGCGAAGCGGATCGAGCGCGGCGACATGTCTGCGAAGACGCAGATGGTCGAGGCGAACCTGCGTCTCGTCGTCTCGATCGCCAAGGGCTACCTCGGCCGCGGCCTCTCCTTCCTCGACCTGATCCAGGAGGGCTCGCTGGGGCTGATCCGCGCCGTGGAGAAGTTCGACTACCGCAAGGGCTTCAAGTTCTCCACCTACGCAACCTGGTGGATCCGGCAGGCCGTCACCCGCGCGATCGCCGACAAGGCGCGCACGATCCGGATCCCGGTGCACATGGTCGAGAAGCTGAACAAGGTCGTCCACATCGAGCGGCAGCTCGTCCAGCGTCTCGGTCGCGAGCCGCGGCCCGACGAGATCGCGGAGGAGCTCGAGATCACGACGGACGAGGTGCGCGACATCCTCCGGATGGCGCAGATGCCCGTCTCGCTCGAGAAGCCGATCGGCGAGGAGGAGGAGAGCTCGCTCGGCGACTTCGTGCCCGACGACTCGGCCGAGTCCCCTTTCGACACCGCGTCGCTCTCGCTGCGACGCGAAGACGTCGAGATGGCCCTCTCGGCGCTGCCCGAGCGGGAGCGCAAGGTGATCGAGCTTCGCTTCGGCCTCTCCGGGACGCCGCCGTGCACGCTCGAGGAGGTGGGGCAAACGTTCGGGGTCACGCGCGAGCGGATCCGGCAGATCGAGAACAACACGCTGAAGAAGCTCGAGGGCCTGCCCGAGGCGCAGGCGCTCCGCAACTGCATGTAGCGCATTTGCAGGGAGAACGGCCACCGGCCGGTCCGAAACATCCATTCGAGGGACAGTCCCTCGGACACGGCTGTTCGGGACGCGTCTCTTTGGGACAGGCGAGCGCTGCGCTCTTCTGAGGATCGAACGCGGGAGCAAGGTGTCCCATCGGGGGTCCTCGCGCGGTGGGTATTCCGTCCCTCGGAACGCACCAGCCTGCGTCGACCAGCCTGCGTCGAGCTGGCTAGCGAGGCGCGCCGGCAGTGCGCTCGAGCGGCACGAAGAGCCGGCAGTGCGGGCACTTGAAACCGCGAGCGCGGCGACCGTTGAGCAGGACAGCCGTGAACGTCTTCTTGCAGTGCGGGCAGGAGACCTCGTGCTCGTTGCCCGCCTGGACGTCGGCCGCCATGGCGCTCACCGTACAGAATCCCGCCTTCGCGCCCGTGAGAGGACGACGCCCACGACGACGCCGTAGGCCAGATGGTCGAGAATCTGCGGGCCGAGCGCGAGCGCGCGCAGCCGCGGGAACCCGAGGCCAAGGACGCCGAGGTCGAGCGCAGCGATTCCGAGCCCTGCCGCCGCGCCCCGAGCTGCGCCCCGGACGCGCACCCGATCGAGGGCGACCGCCCAGCCGAGCGAGACCGCGAGGTGGACGGGAACGGCGGCCAGGAGCAGAGGCAGCGTGCGAGTCGATCGTGGCAGGAGGATCGCTCCCGCCGCCTTCGTCGCCTCGAGCGGGTCGCGCCCGGCGGCGAGCGCGTACACGGTGGTAGGAGCGCCGCTCAGGACGGCGGCCCAGCCTCCGGCGGCGATCGCGGCCCGGCTCATCTCCCGGAGGCCCAGCTCATTCCTCGGGAAGAGTACGGTGCGGGCGTGATCTCGCGCGAGCTGCCGCCGCCGCTCCAGGCCGCGATCGACGAGCTCGTCCGAGGTGCGGATCGCAGTCGGCTCGAGGTGGCCGCCGCCAGGCTCACCGACGCCTACCGGTGGGGCAGCGCGAGCCGTGCAGCACGCACGCGCGAGGACGTTCTCGCGTACGCGGCGCAGCGCGCTCCCGGCACGTACGCCGCGGCGGTCGCGGTGCTCTCGCGCGTCCGCGAGCAACGGCCCGGCTGGCGTCCGCGCTCGCTGCTCGACGTCGGGGCGGGGCCGGGCACCGCGAGCTGGGCGGCCCGCGAGGTCTGGGCGGACCTCGAGCGGATCGTGCTCGTGGACGCCGAGCCGGCCATGGTCGAGCTCGGCCGGGAGCTGACATCCGCTGGCGCCGAGTGGATCGTCGGCGAGCTCGACCTCGACAACGAGCGGACACCCGGCCCGTTCGACCTCGTGCTCGCCGGCTACGTCCTGAACGAGCTTCCCGCCGAGGACCTGGAGCGGGCGGCCGAGTCGCTCTGGGCGCGCACGGGGGACACGCTGGTCGTGCTGGAGCCCGGAACACCGGCCGGGTACGCCCGAATCCTCGCCGCCCGCACGACGGTGCTCGGAGCTGGCGGTCTCACGCTCGCTCCCTGTCCGCACGATCGCGCCTGCCCGCTCGCGCCGCCGGACTGGTGCCACTTCCCGGTCCGGTTGCAGCGGGGCGAGTCACACCGGGCCGTCAAGGCGGTCGCGCGCGGCTTCGAGGACGAGAAGTACTCGTACGCAGCCTTGACGCGAGCACCGCATCCGCGCGCGGCCGCCCGGATCGTCGGGGCGCCGAAGTTCCGCACGGGCCACGTCCTGCTCGACCTCTGCGAGCCCGAGGGCGTGAGCCGGAGCACCGTCTCGAAGCGCGACCGCGGCGCGTACCGACGCGCGCGGAAGGCGGCCTGGGGCGATCGCTTCGAGGTGCGCGAGCAGTAGATTCTCGGCATGGCTCGGACTCGCCACCGGGAGAGCGGCGAGGAGCGCGTCACTCCGCTCGAGCTCTTCTTCGACCTGATCTTCGTCTTCGCGCTCACCCAGGTCACCGCTCTCATCTCGGCTGAGCCGACCTGGGACGGGCTGGGGAAGGGCGTGCTCGTGCTCGCGATCCTCTGGTGGGCGTGGGCAGCGTACGCCTGGCTGACCAACACGATCGACCCGGAGGAAGGCCCTGTGCGGCTCGCGATGTTCGGCGCGATGGCGGCGATGCTCGTGGCCTCGCTCGCCGTTCCGGGCGCCTTCGACGACGACGCGCTGCTCTTCGCGTGCGCGTACTCGCTCCTGCGGGTGGCGCACCTCGCCCTGTACACGGTGGCGGGTTGGGGCGACCGCGATCTGCTCGGGGCGGTCGCGCGGCTCGCGGTTGGCTCGGTCACGGCCGGGGCGCTGCTCTTCGTCGCGGCTGGGCTCGACGGAGCGGCACAGGGGATCGTCTGGGCCGTTGCGGTCGTTGTGGACTCACTCGGTGCGTACATCGGCGGCGGCCGCGGCTGGCACCTCTCGGCCGGGCATTTCGCCGAGCGGCACGGCCTGATCGTGATCATCGCGCTCGGCGAGTCGATCGTCGCTCTCGGTGCCGGCGCGACCGGCGACCTCGATGCCGGCGTCGTCGTGGCGGCCGTCCTCGGGCTGGCGGTCGCCGCCGCGCTCTGGTGGGCCTACTTCGACGTGGTCGCGATCGTGGCCGCGCGAAAGCTGCGCGAGGCGACCGGCAAGGCACAGCTGGCGATGGCGCGCGACTCGTATAGCTACTTGCACCTGCCGATGGTGCTCGGGATCGTGCTCTTCGCCGTCGGGCTGAAGAAGACGCTCGCTCACGTCGGCGACCCGCTGGCGCTCGTCCCGGCGATCTCTCTCTGCGGCGGGGTCGCGCTCTACCTCGTCGCCCACGTCCTCTTCCGGCTGCGGAACGTGGGCTCGCTGAATCGCCATCGGCTGGTCGCGAGCCTGCTGCTCGTGGCGCTCGTGCCCGCGGCCGTGGAGCTGCCGGCGCTCGCAACCCTCGCACTCGTGACCGCCGTCTGCGCCGCCCTGATCGTCTACGAGGCGATCCGCTTCGCCGAGGCGAGGGATCGCGTCCGCCACGCGCCCGAGCCGGCGAGCTCTTGAACGCGATCGATATCGTGGACTCGACCGATCGTTCGGAGAGAAGAGAGGAAACATGACGCTCAACATTGGCGACACGGCACCGGATTTCGAGGCGGAGACGACCGAAGGCACGATCCGCTTCCACGATTGGCTCGGCGACTCCTGGGCGGTGCTGTTCTCGCACCCGAAGGACTTCACGCCGGTGTGCACGACCGAGCTCGGCACCATGGCGGGACTGAAGCCCGAGTTCGACCGCCGAGACGTGAAGATCATCGGGCTCTCGGTCGATCCGGTCGGAAACCATGCGGAGTGGGCGAAGGACATCGAGGAGACGCAGGGCCACGCGCCCAACTATCCGATCATCGGCGACGCCGACTTCAACGTCTCGAAGCAGTACGGGATGCTGCCCGCCAGCACCGAGGGCGACCCGCTCGGGCGCACCCCGGCCGACAACCAGACGGTGCGAAACGTCTTCGTGATCGGCCCCGACAAGAAGGTCAAGCTCGTCCTCGTCTATCCGATGACGACCGGCCGCAATTTCGATGAGGTGCTGCGCGTCCTCGACTCGCTGCAGCTCACGGCCAAGCACAAGGTTGCGACCCCGGCGAACTGGCAGCAGGGAGACGACGTGATCATCGCCGGCTCGGTCTCGAACGAGGAGGCCAGGGAGACCTATCCGGACGGCTGGAAGGAGCCGCGTCCGTACATCAGGATCGTGCCGCAACCCCGCTAGCGTCCAGAGGCGCTCGAGCGGCTTCGCGCGGCGGTCTAGTCTCTGAATCGAGACGTACCGTCTAGGAAGAGGCAGAGATGCTGGTTTCCCTCCGCGGCCCCATCGTGTTGCTCGCCCTCTGCGCGGCGCCGCTCATCCTCTGGGCGCGCTCCGCGCCACTCGACACCCGCTTCGGCGGCTCCTACTCGACGCTGACGAGCATCGCCGTGCTCTGCGCGCTGGCCGGCACCTCGGCGTTCGCGCTCAATCTCGTGCTCGGCGCGCGCCTCCGCTTCGTGGAGACGCTCTTCGGTGGACTCGATCGCATGTACAGGATCCATCGGGCGAACGGCCAGGTCGCGTTCGCGCTGCTGCTCGGCCACGGCCTCCTGATCCTCGCGAGCCGGGCGACGATCTCGGCCGGGACGGCGCTCGACCTGCTCGGCCCCGGAGCCGGCTGGACCGTCTTCGCCGGCGTGCTCGCGCTCGCAGCGATGACCGTCTCGATCCTGACCACCCTGTTCGTCCGCCTCGGGCACGAGGTGTTCGTGTATGTGCAGCGCACCTTCGGGTTCATCTTCCTCGCGGCGACATACCACGTGTTCACGACCGACGCCGCAACCGCCCAGTCGGCGGCGCTGAACGGCTACCTGGCTGTGCTGGCGACCCTTGGAATCGCCGCGTTTGGGTATCGCTCGCTCCTCGGGAATGTGCTCGTGCGCCGCCGCCGCTACCGCGTCACCGCGGTGAACCGGCTCGACGACTCCGTCACGGAGATCGTGATGGAGCCGCAGGGCCGCCCGCTCATCTTCATGCCGGGCCAGTTCGTCTTCGTCGGCTTCCGCTCGATCGCCCTGAGCGAGGGGCTGCACCCGTTCGAGCTCTCGGTCGAGCGCCAGGTGTTCTCCTTCCGCGCCGGCGAGGTCGGCAACCAGTTCCACCCGTTCTCGATCACCGCCGCTCCGGGTGAGCCGGCGCTGCGGGTGACCGTCAAGGCGATCGGTGACTATACGCGGGCGCTCCGCCGGCTCGAGCCGGGCGCCGACGCGGTCGTCGAGGGCCCGTACGGATCGTTCTCGAACTGGAACGTCCCGAGCGGCCGGCAGCTCTGGCTGGCGGGCGGGATCGGCGTCACCCCGTTTCTCAGCATGGCGCGAAGTCTCGGCGACCGAAGCGGGCAGTCGATCGACTTCTACTACTGCGTCGAGCACGACGAGGAGGCGCACTTCCTCGACGAGCTCGAGGCGATCGCAAGGCGGCGCGCCGACTTCCGGGTCACGGTCGTCCCGCGAGACCGCGACGGCTTCCTCACCGCGAGCCGCCTCGCAGAGGAGCACCCGGATCTCGCGTCGACCCACGTGCTCGTCTGCGGACCGCCCGCGATGATCGGCAGTCTGCGCGCCCAGCTCACGGCTGCCGGCGTTCCGGACCGGCAGATCCACGCCGAGGAGTTCGGCTTCGCCAAGCTCGACCGGACGGGCTCCGGGGCGGGTGCGCCGGCGCGCAGGAGCCCGGTGCCGCTGGCCGCCCTCGTCGGCGCGCTCTCCGCAGCCGCGCTGCTGATCGTCGTCGCCCTCGTCGTCGCGGGCGCTGCAGCATGAACGAGCATCGCGCAGCCGCGAGCGTCCTCGTGATCGGTACCGGGGCGGCCGGCCTGCGGGCCGCCATCGAGCTGGCCGAGCGCGGGGTGCAGGTGCTCTGCGTGGGCAAGCGTCGGCGCGACGACGCGCACACCGTCCTCGCCTCCGGAGGGATCAACGCCGCGCTCGCGACCATGGATCCGAAGGACACGTGGCAGCAACACGCCGCCGACACGCTGCGCGAGTCGTACTGGCTGGCCGACCCGCGTACCGTGGAGTTGCTCTGCCGAGAGGCGCCGACCGCGATCGACGATCTGGTGCGCTACGGCGCCCAGCTCGCCCGCGAGGAAGACGGCCGGCTGACGCAGCGCTACTTCGGCGCCCACCGCTTCAGGCGCACCTGCTTCGCCGGCGACTACACCGGGCGCGAGATCCAGCGAACGCTCGTCCGCCGCGCGGCGGAGGTGGGAGTGGCGATGCGGGACGATGTCTACATCACCCGTCTGCTGGTCCACGATGGCCGCGTCTTCGGCGCCTACGGCTTCGACGTCGAGGACGGCAGTCGCTGGACGATCGTCGCCGACTCGGTCGTGCTTGCCGCGGGCGGTCATACGCGGATCTGGCGGCGCTCCTCCTCCCGCCGCGACGAGAACACGGGCGACGCGATGCGTCTCGCCGCCGAGGCAGGCTGCCGCCTGCGCGACATGGAGCTCGTCCAGTTCCACCCGACGGGGATGGTGTTCCCCGAGGAGTCGGCGGGGACGCTCGTCACCGAGGCCGTGCGCGGCGAGGGCGGGATCCTGCGCAACGCCGGGGGCGAGCGGTTCATGCAGCGCTACGACCCGGAACGGCTCGAGCTCTCGACGCGCGACCGGGTCGCGCTCGCGAGCTATACGGAGATCGCAGAGGGCCGTGGGACCGAGCACGGGGGTGTGCTCCTCGACATCTCGCATGTGGAGCGGGAGCTGGTGCTGCAGCGGCTGCCGCGGATGTACCGGCAGCTCCTCGACCTGGCCATGCTCGACATCACGAGCTCGCCGATCGAGGTCGCACCCACCGCCCACTACTCGATGGGCGGTGTGCGCGTCGACCCCGAGAAGCATGCCACCGACGTGGAAGGTCTCTTCGCGGTCGGCGAGTGCGCGACCGGCGTGCACGGCGCGAACCGCCTCGGCGGCAACTCGCTGGCCGAGTGCGTCGTCTTCGGTCGGATCGTCGGCGCCGAAGCGGCGCGCTGGTCGGCGCAGCTCGACGTCCAGGTGCGCGATCGTGACGCCATCGCCGCCGCGCGCGAGGAGGTGGACGAGCTGCTCGCCCGCCGCGGCGAGGAGTTCGCGCGGCCGTTGCAGCGGGCGGTGCGCGACCTCATGTCCGAGTGTGCCGGCGTGATTCGTTCCGAGACTGGACTTCGCGACGGACTGGCTCGCCTCGGTGACGTTGCCGCGAGAGCGGAGGCGATGGAGGTGCGGCCCGACATCGCGGGCTACGATGATCTCGCCCACGCCTTCGATCTGCACGGGTCGCTGCTCGCAGCCCGCGCCACGCTCGACTGCGCCCTGGAGCGGCGCGAGACCCGTGGCGCCCACAACCGCATCGACTTTCCGAATCGGGATCCCGCGTTGCAGGTGAACCTCGTCTGGCGCCCCGACGAGCCCGTCGCCCGCGAGCCGATCCCGCAGCCCTCCGCCGAGGTCGAGGCGCTGGCCGACGGGCCGGAGCTCGACGCGAAGGGCCGCCTGCTCGAGTAGCGGATCTGGGCGGCGGAGCGGATGGAGCTCCGCCGCCCAGGGAGCGTGGTCAGTGCCCGGCGACCGGCTCCGGCGGCGCGTCGAGCTTGGGCGCCGGCTGGTCGCCGTTGTGCGGCGACTCGATCGTGAGGTTCGGGAGCACGCGGTCGAGCCAGCGCGGGATGTACCACGACTTCTCGCCCATGAGCGTGAGGAAGGCGGGCACGAGCGTCATCCGCACGATCAGCGCGTCCGTGAGGATCGCGATGGCGAGCAGCAGGCCGAACTCCTTCGGGATCCGGTCGGCGCTGAGGATGAATGCGGCGAACACCGTGCCCATGATCAGAGCCGCAGCCACGACGACCCGGCCGATCGCCGAGATCCCGTGCTCGACCGCGTCTCGCGTCTTCAGCCCGTGGACGTGCTCCTCCCGGATCCGGCTCATCAGGAAGACCTCGTAGTCCATCGAGAGCCCGAACAGGATCGCGAACGCAATCGGCGGGACGAAGGTCTCGATCGGGCCCGTCACATCGAGGCCGGTCAGCCCGAGCAGGTGGCCTTGCTGCACCACGAGCCCGAGCACGCCGAAGCCGACGAACGCAGAGAGCAGCGTCGTGACCGCCGCCTTCGCCGAGATCACGATCGACCTGAAGGCCATCGCCAGGACGATGAACGTGACGCCGATGATGTAGAGCAGGAACAACGGCATCCGGTCGATGATCTGGTCGGCGATGTCCTTGAACGCCGCCGTCTGGCCGGAGACGTAGGCGCGCGCGTCGCCGCCCGCGGTCGCGGCCGGCACGACGTCACCGCGAAGCCGGTCGACGAGGTTGTCGGTCTCCTCGTCCTGGGGCGCCGACTGCGGCGTCACGAAGACGATCGCGACGGTCTCCTCGTCGTTGAGCTGCGGCTCGCCGACGGACGCCACGCCCGCGAGGCCCTCCACGCGGTCGTGGATCTTCTGCGGCGCCTGCGAATCGCCGTTCACGTCGACGACGATCGGGATCGGGCCGTTGAAGCCGGGCCCGAAGCCGTCGGCCAGCAGGTCGTAGGCCCGGCGGCTCGTCTGCTCGGTGGGCTGAGTGCCCTGGTCGGCGGCGCCCAGGCGCACGAGCGCCGAGGTCGACGCCAGCGCCAGGACGAGCAGCAGCACCACCGGGAAGACGAACCGTGCGTTCGCGGTCACGAACCGCCCCCAGCGAGCCACGAGAGTCTTCTCGCGACCCGCTTCCGAGTCGTCCACCGGGCGCAGGAACGGCACTTTCAGCTTGTCGACCTTGTGGCCGAGCAACGCCAGCACAGCCAGGAGGAGCGAGTTCGCGATCAGCACCGTCGTCAGCACGCCGAGGGCGCTGCCGATCCCGAGCTTGGTCACGAAGTCGAGGCCGATGAAGGCCAGGCCGCTCACGGAGATCGCGACCGTCAGACCGGCGAAGAAGACGGCGCGCCCCGCGGAGGCTCCGGCCTCGGCGGCGGCATCTCGCGGGGAGAGGCCGTCGTGCAGGAGCTGTCTGAAGCGCGTGACGATGAAGAGCGAGTAGTCGATCCCGACGCCCAGGCCGATCATCGAGACCAGGATCGGCGTGATCGTGTTGATGTCGGTCAGGCCGGCGAGGATGAACAGGAGCAGGAACGCCGTCGCCAGCGCCACGATCGCCAGCGCGATCGGGATGATCATCGCCACGAACGTCCGGAAGACGAGGAGCAGCACGATGATCGCCGCGAGCAGGCCGAGCGCTTCCGACGCGCCCTGCTCGATCGGCGGAAACTCCGCCTCGCCGTTGTACTCCACGGTCACGCCGGCCGGCTCGACCGTCTCGCGAACCGACTCCTGGACGGCGACGACCGCCTCGCGGTCCTTGTCCTCGATCGTCTGGTCGAACTGGGCCTCGGTGTAGGCGATGCGGCCGTCGTCGGAGAACGTCGCCTCGTCGAACGGGTCGCCGACGCTGGTCAACCCGGCCTTGTCGTCGGTCGGGGCGAACTCGTCGGATTCGAGCCGCGCGACGGCGTCCTCGATGGCGGCCTTCCGTGCGGGCGTGTCGAGCCGCTCCCCCTCGGGTGCGGCGAAGACGACGTTCAGGACGCCGCCCTGCTCGGAGGCGAACTCGGACTCGAGCAGGTCGGTCGCCCGCTGCGTGTCCGAGCCGGGAATCTCGAACTCGTCCCGCAGCGATCCTCCGACCGTCGCGACAAGGCCGATCAGGACCACGACGATCCCGATCCAGCCGAAGACGACGCGCCACGGATGCGTGGCGCATGCCCGCGCCCAGCGCGCGAGCGCGCCGGTCGAGAGGCGTTCGTGGGCGGCGCGGCGCCCGTTCGTGCCGTGCGCGTGCCCGTCGGTTCCCGCTGCCTGCTTCTCCATCACTCGCTCCCTCTGTCGTCCGAGTTTCCACTACGACCGGTCGAAGTCCGAGAACTCATCGTCATGGCGCCAAGCCTTCCAGGGTGCGGCGGACGGCGCGGTGCGGCAGCCTGGCGTCTCGAGGGTGCGGCTACCCGCACCACGCCTGGCCCTAGGCCTGGAAGTCGAGCCCGCTGACGCCCCAGGTGTCCGGCAGCACATAGCCCTCGGGGAACGGGTCGTCCAGATCGACGTAGAGCTGCGTGACGCCGGTGATCCAGGCGCTGCCGCGGATCGCGGGCACGATCGCGGCGCGATCGGCGATCCGGGTCCCCGAGACGATCCGACCGTCGAACGTGGAGCCGAGCACGGAAGCGTGCGTCATCGCTTCGCCGACCCGCATCAGCCCGCGCGCGTGGAGGACGGCCATCCTGGCCGAGAGCCCGGTGCCGCACGGCGAGCGGTCGAGCCGTCCGGGAGCGACCACGACCGCGTTCCGCGTCACCTTGCCGACGCCCTGCCAGGGCTCTGCGATCTGGACGATGCTGACGCCGGCGATCTCGGGGTTCTCCGGGTGCACGCATGGAAGCTGCTCGCGCGCGGCGGCACGGATCCGCTCGCCGGCGAGGGAGAGGTCGCGGGCCTCGTGCGGCTCGAGCGCGAACCCGAGCGTCCGCGCGTCGGCGATCGCGTACCACATGCCCCCGTAGGCGATGTCGACCGCGAGCGTGCCGAGCCCCGCCACCTCGAGCGGCGCGCCGAGGCGGTCGGCGAAGCAGGGGACGTTCGTGAGCTCGACGCTCGCGCAGCGGCCGTCGCGGCAGCTCGCGCGTGCCTCGACGACACCGCCCGGCGCCTCCAGGCGCACGGTCGTCTCGGGCTCGCGCAGCTCGATCATCCCGGTCTCGAGCAGAACGGTCACGGTGCAGATCGTGTTGGAGCCGGACATGACCGGATACTCCGTCGGCTCCATGACGATAAAGCCGGCGTCGCAGTCCGGCCGCGTCGGGGGAACGACGAGGTTCGCGTGGCAGGCGACGCTGCCGCGCGGCTCTCGCAGCAGGAGCCGCCGCAGCCAGTCGCCCTCGCGCTGCAGCGTCTGCATCTGCTCGAAGACCGTGGCGCCGGCCGGCGGCAGGACGCCGCCGACGACGACGTTTCCGATCTCACCGCCGGCGTGACAGCCGACCACGGTGATCATCCGCCGAGAGCGCATCGCGCAGCGTCAGAGCTTGCGGAGCGGGTCGCCGCTTCGGATCGTGCCCGGCTCGACGACCTTCGCGTTCAGCCCGCGCAGCCGCAGGTGGCGGTACGTCCTCGTATTCACGAACCGGTGCGCATCCGCCCCGAAGCGGGCGACGAACTTGGCGCAGCCGGTGTGCGGCTCCGCCGTCACCTCGATCACGGCCGTGCCGAGCGCGAGCCGCGTGCCCGGCGGCAGGTTCGCCTCCGAGAGGTCGAGGTCGACGTAGAGCTGGTCGCCGGCGAGCGCCCAGCGCTCCCGCTCGCCCGCCGCTACGAGATCGATGACGCGGGCGCTCATCACGTTCAGCTGCATGTCCGGGTGCGCCGAGCCGTCCGCCGTTCGCTTGCTCCCGCGCGCGTGCCAGGAGTCCCCGACCAGGCCCTCGACGAGGTCGAGCACGCCTTCTTCGAGCACCTCCCGCTCCCCTTCGGCCGGGCGGCTCACGATCAGCTCGACGACTCCGTCCGAGGAGGGCGCGCGGCGGATCAGGTCGAGCCCGGCCTCGAGCTCCGCCGTCGACAGGTGCCGATCGGTGCGCGTCGCCATGCGATCCGTTCTATCACGGCGCTCGTACGTCTACGGCGCGACGACTCGGAGGCCGGGGATGCGCTCGAAGTCCGCGCCGTTTCGGGTGGCGACGCCGAACCCGTGTGCCAGGGCGGTCGCCGCGATCCACAGGTCGTGCGCGCCGGGCACGTTGCCGAGGCGCTCGAGGTCGGCCCACACCTCCGCGTGGACGCGTGCGACCGGCTCGGTGATCGGCACCGGCTCGAGGCCGGCGAGAATGTGCTCGACAAACGCCCGGCGCCGACTCCGGCGCCCGCCGGAAGCTCGATGAACGCCGTGGAGCAACTCGCTGACTGTGACGACGCTGATCGCATGCTCCTCCGGGCCAACCAGCGCCTCGAGCTGCTCCGCCGTTTCCTGCCGCTCCCAGTCGATCAGGAGATCCGTGTCGATCAGGACGGCCAGGAATCCTCCGGCGGCCCGACCGACTCGCGGATCCCGCGCAGCTCGGCGGCGAAGTCGTCGTCGACGGGCGGCGCGGACGCGAGCAGCTCGCGGAACCGCTCCGCCGACAGCAGCCGCGTCTTCGGCAAGCCGATCAGCGCGACGGCGGCGCCGGCCCTTGTGATCTCGATCTCCTCCCCGGCTGCGACGCGGTTCAGCACCTCGGAGAAGCGTCGTGCCGCCTCGGTTGCGGTCAGACGAGCCATGATTCCAACGGTATCAGATAAATCAGATTCGCTGGCCGCGGTCGCCCCCGGCGGGGTCCGCTTTCCGCTCGGCTTGGGAACGTCGTGCAAGGCCGCGGACATACTCCTTCGATGGAGCCCGATGACGCCGTGCTGTGGCGCCGAGCGCGGGTCGGAGACGCCGATGCGTTCGGCTTGCTGTTCGAGCGGCATTCGGATGCGATCTACAACTACTGCTTCCGTCGGATCGGGGATTGGGCGATCGCCGAGGATCTTCTCTCCGTCGTCTTCCTCGAGGCGTGGCGCCGACGAG
>JANDLU010000067.1 GCA_024330215.1 Candidatus Gaiellasilicea maunaloa | reverse complement strand
TCTGACCGCCGAGGCCCGGCTGCTCGCGCAGCCCGTCTCGTTCGAGCTCGCGAGCTCGGCTCATGCAGAGGGGATCGAGGATCGGATGTCGCTGGCCCCGCTCGCCGCGCGGCGCCTTGCCGAGATGGTGTCGCTCGGCGAGCGGATCGTCACGATCGAGGTGCTCGTCGCCTGCCAGGCGATCGACCTGCGCGAGCACCGGCTGGGGGAGGGCACGCGCCGCGCCCACGAGCTCGTGCGAGAGTGCGTCCGCTTCAAGAACGAAGAGGAGCCGATCCCGGCGACGCTCGAGCCGTTGCGCGCGCTCGTCCGCTCCGGTGTACTGACGACCGCAACCCGATCGCCCGCAACGATCCACTAGGCAGGAGGACCGATGTCGCTTCCACGCTCGTCGCCCTACGTCGTCGTCGGCGCCGGGATCCACGGCCTCTCGACCGCATACCACCTCGCGAAGGAGCTGCGCGAACGCGGTCTCGGCTCAGGCCGGGACATCGCCGTCCTCGACAAGACGGGGCCGGGCGCCGGCGCCTCCGGAATCGCCTGCGGCGTCGTCCGCAACAACTACTTCCAGCCGGCGATGAGCGAGCTGATGCAGGCCTGCGTCGAGGTCTGGGAGTCTGATCCGGCGGCCTACCACTACAACCCTGTCGGCTACATCGCCCTCGGCGCGGCCGTGCAGGAGTCCGATCTCGTCGCGACCTACGAGCGGCAGGAGGCGATCGGCTACCGCTCCGAGTTGATCCTGGGCGAGGCCGAGGTGGATGCGCACATGAAGGGACTCTTCCCCGACTGGCGCGCGCAGGGAACGACGGTCTGCCTCCACGAGCGCCAGGGAGGCTTCGCGTTCAACCTCGACTCGGTGCTCGGCCTCGCGGGCAAGTGCGAGTCCGAGGGCGTGACCATCCACTCGGGCGTCGAGGTCACCGGGTTCGAGCGCGCCGCCGACGACTCGGTGCGCGCGGTCGAGACGAGCGAGGGTCGGATCGAGGTCGGCGAGCAGGTCGTGATCGCGCCGGGGCCGTGGGCAAGGGTGCTGTGGGCGCTGCTCGGCCTGCCGCAGACGATCGACGTGCGGACGCCCTCCGGCGACGTCGTCAAAGACCGGCCGATGTGGACGTACTGGAACCTCCAGGAAGGCGAGATCACGGTCGATCCGCTCTCGTTCGCGACCGCCGACGGCGGCCCGCCGCCGGTGCTCCATCTCGATACCGACGCGCCGCTCCGAACGGACGACGGCAAGCTCGTGACCGACGAGCTCTGGGGGATCTACTTCAAGCGCGATCGCCACGGCGTCCAGGGCGGCGCCTCGCCGCTCGTCGTCGAGAGCGACGTCGAGCTCGACCCGTATCCGTCGACGACCAACGTCGACCCCGACTTCGCCGACATGTGGTGCGCCGGGCTCTCGCACGCGATGAGCCGCTTCGAGGGCTGCCGGGCCTCCTACAAGGACGCGCGCTCGGGCGGGGTCGGCGCGTTCACGGCCGACAACTTCCCGGTCTTCGACTACGTGCGCCCGAATGTGTACGGCGTCCTCGACTCGAACCACGGCTACAAGATGATCGGCGTCGGCCGCGAGGTTGCGAAGGTCCTCGTCGGCGAGCACTCGCAGCTCCTCTACCCCTTCCGCTTCGAGCGCTTCGCGACCGGCGATCTGCACCCGGTCTCGCACTCGCCCTACCCCTGGTCGTGACCTTTGCCCGGGAGCGCGAGGAGCACGAGGACCCCGGCGGCTGTGTACACGGCTGATTGCACGAGCAGGAGCGGGAGCAGCTCGATCACGTCGCCGAGCACGCCGGCGACGATCGTGCCGACGAGGAGCGAGAGCCCGAGCGTCGTTCCGTAGGCGCCGAGCAGCCGACCTCGGTAGGCGTCCTCGACCGCCGTCTGGCGCAGCGTCCCGAGCCCGGCCCCGTAGGCGGCGACCGGGAGGCCGACCACGACGAAGAGAGCGAGGGCGAACGCGATCCCTTCGGTGAAGAGCGGGTGGACGAAGATGACGACGTCGATCAGGCCGATCGCGATCGAGCCCAGGCCGAGCAGTCGTGCGGCGGGAACGGCGCCGGCGTAGCGTGCGACGAGGATCCCGCCTGCGAGACCGCCGATCGCCTGGACGGAGAGGACAAGTCCGAAGTCGACCTCGCTCCCGCCGAGCGTCTCGGTCACGAACGGGACGAAGATGGTGATCAGCGCCCCCTCGCCGAGACCCGTGAGCGCGGCGACCGCGATGAGCACGGCCGCCGCCCTGGTTCGGCGGATCAAGCGCAGGCCGGCGAGCCATTCGCGCCAGAAGCCCGTCACCGCCTCGACCGCCTCGTCCCCGAGCGAGGAGACACCCACCGCGCGTCCGTCCACGGCGATCAGAGCGATCAGCCCGGCCGCGGCCAGGAACGACGCGGCGTCGAGGAGCACGATGCCCTCGATTCCGGCGACCGCCACGGCGACACCGCCGAGCGCCGGTCCGATCAACCGGGCGAGGTTGTTGTTCAGCGAGTTGAGGGCATTCGCGGCGACGAGATCCTCCTCGCCGACGAGTCGCGGGAGCAGGGCGCCCTCGGCCGGCTCGACGACCTGCTCGAGCGAGGCGTGGACGAAGGCGACGACGTAGGCGATCCAGATCCGGTCGGCCGAGTCGACGGCGAGGAGCGGCAGCAGGACGACGGTTTGCGCGAGGTTGGCGAAGACGAGCGTTCGCCGCCGGTCCCACCGGTCGACCAGCACTCCCGCGAGCGAGCCCCACACGACCCTCGGCAGCAGCGCGGCGATGAAGATCCCGCTCGTGCTCAGCGTCGAGCTGGTCAGGCCGTACACAACGAGCGGGAGGCCGGCGAAGAGCACCCAGTCGCCGGTGAATGTGATCAGGCCGGCCGTCCAGAGCAGCCCGAAGTCGCGGCGGCGCAGGAGCGAGCGCATCAGGCAGACCTACGAGGAAGCCAGTCGCTCGCCGGCTCTGATCTCGACGACCAGCCTGTTCGCGGGCGGCGCGAGCGGGCAGATCCAGCGGGCGTCGTAGGCGCAGGAGGGGTTGTAGGCGAAGTTGAAGTCGAGCACGAGCGCCTCGCCCTCCATTCCGAGGTCTGCGCCCTTGACCGAGTCGAGCACGTAGCGTCCGCCGCCGTAGGTCTCCGAGCCGCTCGTCGAGTCGGCGAAGGCGAGGAAGATCCCGCCGCCGTAGCCCTCGAGCCAGTGGAGCTCGAGCGATTGCTCCCGCCTGTCGAGCTCGAACGAGGCGACGGCGAAGCGGCGGAAGAGGATCGACTGCTCGCCGCTCGCGCCGATCTAGCATCGAGCGGCCGGCGCGAACGGGGAAGTCGTGCGATCGGCAGTTCTTCGCCGGCCTCGGGTTCGCAGCCGCCGGAGCGCTCGCCCTCACGCGCCGACGAAGCGGCTTCTACGAGGGAGGCGCGCTCGCGTCCGCGGTGTGCGGTCTCCTCTTCGCGGTGCTCGCGGGCGGCAGCGGCACCGCCTATCCTCATCTTCAACCTGATCCTCGGCGTCTTCGTCCTCAGCCGATCGACCCGCTCGACATCTTCCGCGGCAACTACGTCGCTGCCCGTCGGCGTCGACGTCCGTCGCGGCGACCGAATCTGCGCGCCGCTCTACGAAGCCGGGGACGAATGGCGCGCCGGCTCCGCCGTCGCCGGTTCGTCGGAGGGTGGGGACGCGATCTGCGCCCGCGCCCGCAGCGACGCCTCCGCCGGCAGTCGAGTCGGGGTCGAGTACGGGATCGAGACCTACTTCGCGCGCGCGCCGCAGCCGCGAGATCGAACGCTCGATCGGCTCGGGGCAGGTGTACGTCGTGGTCGATCTCGACGACGACGGAAGTGCCCGGATCGAGCGGCTCGAGATCGAACAGCGCATCAGGCCGCGGCGCGGCCGCGGTCGGTCGCGAGCCGAAGCGCCAACGCGGCGAGGACGCCGCCCATGAGGTAGCGCTGCGCCTGAATCCAGGCGGGCCGGCGGGAGAGGAAGACGGCGAGCGAGCCCGCGGTGACGACGATCAAGCCGTCGATCGTGAGTCCGATCGAGATCTGGATCGCGCCCAGGATCAGGCTCTGGAGGGCCACCGAGCCGCGATCGACGTCGATGAACTGCGGCAGCAGGGAGACGTAGAGCACCGCGATCTTCGGTTCAGCAGGTTCGTCGTCAGGCCCATCAGGAAGAGTCGGCGTCGCGGATCCCTCGGCAGCTCTCTCAGGGCGAAGATGGGCGTGGCGCCGGGACGCACCGCCTGCCAGGCGAGGTAGAGCAGGTAGGCGGCGCCGGCGAGCTTCAGCGCGGTGTAGGCCGCGGGCACGGCGAGGAAGATCGTCGTGATCCCGGCGACGGCGGCGGCGAGGTAGACGAGGAAGCCGACGGCGACCCCGAGTAGCGAGACGAAGCCGGCCGCGCGGCCCTGGGTGATCGAGCGCGCGACGAGGTAGAGCATGTTCGGGCCAGGGGTGAGCGCGAGACCGAGCGCCACGAGGGCGATCCCGACGACGGCGCCTGTGCTCACCATCCCGTGACTCTCGCAGAATCCTGGCTAGTAGATCGAGCGCGCTAGCTCGGCCGCGCGGACGGCCAGGAGCTCGGCGGGCAGGCGCAGGCCGTCGGGACCGAGCTCGGCGACGGCATCGAAGATGTCGCCGGCGCCGTCCTCGAGGCGACCTGCAATCGCGAACGCCTTCACCTCTCGGCGGCGCGCGAGGCGCAGGACATGGGCCGGCACCTTGCCCGTCGCGGTCTGGCGATCGAGCTTGCCTTCCCCGGTGACGACGAGCGCGGCGCTTTCGAGCGCGGCCGGGAGCTCGACGAGATCGGCGACGATCTGCGCTCCCGGCGCGATCCGAGCGCCGCAGAAAGCCGCCAGACCGAAGCCGAGCCCGCCGGCCGCGCCGGCCCCTGCCAGCTCGCGCCAGGGACCGCCGGCGAGATCGCGCTCGACGACGTCGGCGAGCCTGCTCAGCGCGCGCTCGAGCGACGGGAGCTGCGCGGCGGACGCGCCCTTCTGGAGCGCGAAGCGCGCGACCGCCCCATCCGGCCCGAGGAGCGGCGAGCTTACGTCCGCCGCGACGACCACGGTCGCACCGAGCGGCGTACCTCTGTCGGCGTGGACGAGCTCGCCGCCTCGGCTCGCGAGGCTGTGGCCGAGCGCCCGCGCCGCTCCCACGCCGCCGTCCACGGTCGCACTTCCCCCGAGCCCGATCACGACGGTGCGGTGGCCGGCGGCACGGGCGGCGAGCACGAGCTGGCCGACCCCGAATGAGGTCGCCGTCGCCGGATCGCGCTCGTCGGCCGCGAGCCGGGCGAGGCCGCATGCCTGGGCCGACTCGAGCAGCGCACGGCCGTCCGGGAGCGCGAGCCAGGCTGCGATCGCCGGCCGCCCGCGGGCATCGAGCACCTCCGTCTCGCGCCGCTGCGCTCCCGAGACTGCGGCTGCGACGACATCGACCGTGCCGTCGCCACCGTCGGCCATCGGCACGAGCACGAGCTCGTCCTGCGGCCGCACGGAGCTCCAGCCGGCCGCGATCGCGCTCGCCGCAGCCGCCGCCGCGAGCGAGCCGGAGAACGTGTCGGGCGCGACGACCACCTTCACGTGGCGAGTCTAGGGTTAACGCGAGCGTCAGATCCGCTGTGAGAGGATCGCCGGCGTGGAGCGCGAGTTCGATGCGGTCGTCCTCGGCGCCGGCCCGGCCGGCGAGGTCGTGGCCGGGCGGCTCGGCGAGGCCGGGCTCGAGGTGGCTCTCGTCGAGTCGCAGCTCGTGGGCGGGGAGTGCTCCTACTACGCCTGCATGCCTTCGAAGGCGCTGCTGCGGCCGGCCGAGCTCGCGGCGGAGGTCGCGCGGGTTCCGGGCCTGACGGTGACCGAGCTCGACCCGGCGGTTGTACTCGAACGGCGCGACGAGGTGATCCACGAGCTCGACGACGCCTCCCAGCTCCCCTGGCTCGAGGAGCGAGGCATCACGCTCGTCCGCGGCTTCGGCCGGCTCGACGGCGAGCGGCGCGTGCGTGTCGGCGACGACTTGCTCACGGCGCGCAAGGCGGTGATCGTCGCCACTGGGAGCGGCGCGGCAATGCCGCCGATTCCTGGGCTCGAGGAAGCGCGGCCGTGGACGAACCGCGAGGCGACGACAGCTTCAGCGGTGCCGGCGAGCCTCGTCATCCTGGGCGGCGGCGTGGTCGGGGTCGAGCTGGGGCAGGCGTGGGCTTCGCTGGGGTCGCGCGTGACACTGATCGAGGGGCTGCCGCGGCTGATCGCGCGCGAGGAGGAGTTCGCCTCCGAGCAGGTCGAGGAGGCGCTTCGCGTCGGCGGTGTCGACGTCCGGACGGGCGCGAAGGCGGTCTCGGTCGCGCGCGACGGCGAGGTGACCGTCGAGCTCGAGGACGGAACCGAGGCAAGCGGAACGGAGCTGCTCGTCGCCGTCGGGCGCACGCCCTTGACGCTGGACATCGGCCTGGAGACGATTGGCCTCGAGCCGGGCGCGTCGGTCGAGGTGGGCGGCGATCTCCGCTCGAGCGCGCACGGCTGGCTCTATGCGATCGGCGACGTCAACGGCCGCTCGCTGCTGACGCACATGGGCAAGTACCAGGCGCGGCTCGCGGCCGACGCGATCCTCGGGAAGCAGGTCGAGCTCCGCTCGGACGGGGCACTCTCGCCGCGGGTGATCTTCACCGAGCCGCAGGTTGCTGCGGTCGGCTACACGCTCGCGGGAGCGAAGGAGGCAGGGCTGAACGTGCGCGCGGTCGATGTCGGTACGAGCGAGAACGCCGGCGGGAGCTTCGTCGGACGGAACGCGCCTGGGACGGCGCGACTCGTCGTGGACGAGGATCGCGGTGTAGTCGTCGGCGCGACCTTCACCGGGCCGACGGTGGCCCCGTCGCTGCACGCCGCCACAATCGCGGTGATCGGCGAGGTACCGCTCGCGACGCTCTGGCACGCGGTGCCGGCGTTCCCGACGCGGAGCGAGCTCTGGCTGCGGCTACTCGAGACGTACGGGCTCTAGCCGCGCTTTGAGGGACAGTCCCTCGGACACGTCGTTTTTCGACAGGTCGGACAGGCCCCTAAGCCCTGCTGACCGACGCTCGAACCCACGCACGACGCATGATGTCTGCATGCCTGCACTCGCAGAGCTCGTCGCCCGCCTCTTCGACGAGGAGGAACTGACCCGCGCGGTCATCTCGAAGCCGCGGGTATCCGGGCTGCCCGCCCGGATCGTCGTCGAGCCGATCGAGCTCCGCGGGCGCGGCTCGTACCGCTTCACCACCCACCTCGCCGACCGGACGACACACGAGAATCTCCCGGTGAGCGCGGCGCGCGAGCGCGTCACAGCCCTCCTCGCCGAATACGGCCAGGCGCTGCTCCAGAGCGCCGAAGCGGACTGGCAGGTGCTCGGAGAGACAGTGCTCCGCCGCGCGCCGACTCGTCCGACCGTGGGTCGCCGGCACGACCGTCGGAAGCGGTACCTGATCGAGGAGGGCATTCCGGTGCCGTTCCTCGTCGAGCTCGGCGTGATGACGGCAACCGGGCAGATACGCAAGAGCCGCTACGGCAAGTTTCGCCAGGTGAATCGCTTTCTGGAGCTCGTCGATGACATCGTCCCGTTGCTGCCTGCTCGAGGCACGTTGCGCGTCGTCGACTTCGGCTGCGGCAAGTCGTACCTGACCTTCGCGCTCCACCACCTGCTCACGAAGATCCATGGCCGCGAGGTCGAGATTGTCGGGCTCGATCTGAAGCGCGACGTGATCGATGCCTGCTCTGCCCTTGCGGAACACTCCGGGTTGGCAGGGCTGCGCTTCGAGTTCGGTGAGATCGGCAATTTCGACGCGAAGGGGGAAGTCGACCTCGTTGTCAGCCTGCATGCTTGCGATACGGCGACCGACGATGCACTCGCGCAAGCCGTGGGCTGGCGCCCCAGCGCAATCCTCGCAGTCCCGTGCTGCCACAAGGAGGCGTACGGGCAGATCCGAAGCGACCAGCTCGCGCCGCTGCTCCGCCACGGTCTTGCGAGGGAACGGTTCGCTGCGCTTGCAACCGACGCGTTACGCGCACAGCTCCTGGAGCTCACCGGCTATCGAACTCAGCTTGTCGAGTTCGTCGAGCTCGAGCACACCGCGAAGAACATTCTCATCCGAGCAGTGCGGGCGCCGGCGGCTGGGGCGGAAGCACAACGCTCCTACAACAACCTGCGCGACTCGCTTGGGCTCTCTCCGACGCTCGAACGCCTGCTTCGACGTTAGACGCCGCGTGGTCGGCCGATCCAACCACCCGCCGCTAGCGCTCTCCCAATGACCGTTGCGATCTCGGGTGGAGCCGGGTTCCTCGGCATGCATCTCGCTCGACGCCTGGTGCTGAACGGCGAGACGGTGCGGACGCTCGACGTAGTGGGTCTCGACGACGATTCTCTCGAGTCCTCCGTCGAAGCGCTGAATGGCGACGTCCGCGATCCCGCGGCGGTACGGCGGCTCGTCGCCGGGGCCGAGGTTGTGGTGCACGCTGCCGCGGCGCTGCCGATTCAGGCCTCTCGGCAGTCGATCCTCTCCGTCAACGTCGATGGCACCGCGAACGTCCTGGCCGCGGCGCTCGAGGCCGGCGTCCGGCGCGTCGTCTTCATCTCCTCCACGGCGGTGTACGGCGTTCCAGCGCGTCATCCGATCCACGAGGAAGATGCGCTTGTCGGGGTCGGCTGGTACGGCGAGTCGAAGATTCGCGCGGAGCAGGTGTGCCGCGCGTTCTCCGCGCGTGGATTGGAGACGGTGGTCGTCCGGCCGAAGACGTTCATCGGAGCCGAGCGGCTGGGCGTGTTCGAGATCCTCTTCGACTGGGTGCGCGAAGGCAGGCGGATCTACATGCTCGGATCCGGCGCGAACCGCTACCAACTGCTCGCGGTCGAGGATCTCGTCGACGCGATCGTACGGTCGTTCTCGGCTCCGGATGTCTCGGGTGAGTCTTTGAACGTGGGGGCGACGGAGTTCGGCGCCGTGCGGGACGATCTGCAGGTGTTGATCGATCATGCGGGTTCCGGCTCGCGCTTGACGCCGGTGCCGGTGCGACCGGCCGAGCTCGCATTGCGAGTCTTGGAGCTCTGCCGGGTCTCGCCACTGGCCGAGTGGCACTACAGAACCGCGCACCGGGACTCCTTCGTCTCGACCGAGAAGGCCGAGCGGTTGCTCGGCTGGAAGCCTCGGCTGTCGAACGCGCGGACGCTCGTCGAGACGTACGACTGGTATCTCGCAAACCGTGGCCGCGTCGGGGTCGCAGGAAAGACGCACCGGGTGCCCTGGAACCAGCAGGCTCTGGGGTTGCTGAAGCGGCTGAGCTGATCGCCGGCCACGCCCGACCCAGCGCCAGCTGCCCAGCCCCGCGCGGCGAGGGTTGTCGAGGACATAGGCGAGGGTGTTCTCGAAATGATCGTCGCGATCGAGAACCCAGGCCTCGAAGCGACCCTGAAAGAGGTGCCCGACCCGGTCGTGGCGGCGGTTGAATCGCATCGCGTGGAGGCCGTTCAGCCGATGCATCCCGGCCGAGAGCTGCGGCTGCGTCGTCCGGACGACGAGATGGAAGTGGTTCGGCATCAACGTCCAGACGAGCACGCTCCAGCCGAAGCGCAGCCTGACCTCCCGGAACTGCCGCCTCCAGTCATCGCAGTCACGAGCATCCAGGACGATCGGCTGCCTCGCGACCCCGCGTGTGGTGACGTGGTAGATCGCTGGTGTCGGGAGGTCGGATCGTCGTCGGCGTGGCACGTCTCTCGACGATAGCCGGAGGAGCCAACGCTGGAAACCGCTCGGGCCGGATTGTTGCGAACTTGACACATTTCGCGCCGACGAGGGAAAGTCGCTTGGACACGGCTCGAATGGACATGTCCCAGGGACTGTCCCTCGATGGAGGCCAACGCTCGATTCTGGCCGCTCCACTACGCTGCTGGCGTGCGCGAGCTGCTCGACTACCGCTCCGAGTTCCCGATTCTCGAGCACACGACGTACCTGATCAACCACTCGCTCGGGGCGATGCCCGCCGGGGTCGAGGAGCGCGTGGCCGACTTTGCCCGCACCTGGCGCGAGCGTGGGATCCGCGCCTGGGGCGAGGGCTGGTGGGAGTTACCGCTGACGGTCGGCAACCAGGTCGGACGGATTGTCGGTGCGCCTCCGGGCTCGACGGCGATGCACCAGAACGTCGCCGTCGCGGAGGCGATCGTCCTCTCCTGCTTCCGACCGGTGGGCGAGCGCAACCGGATCGTCTACGAGCGGGACAACTTCCCGTCCGTTCGCTACCTCTACGAGGCGCAACCCGATCTCGAGGTTGTCGTCTGCGAGGACGACGCCGCGATCGTGGAGGCGATCGACGAGCGGACGCTGCTCGTTCCGATCAGCCACGTCCTCTTCAAGTCAGGCGAGATCCAGGACGTCGAGGCGATCATTCGCAAGGCGCACGAGGTCGGAGCGCACGTGATCCTCGACGCCTACCAGTCCGCGGGAATCGTGCCGTTCGACGTCACCCGACTGAACGTCGATTTCGCGGTCGGCGGCTCGGTCAAGTGGCTGTGCGGCGGGCCTGGTAACGGTTGGCTCTACGTTCGTCCCGATCTCACCGAGCGGCTCGAGCCCACCTATACGGGCTGGCAAGCGCATGATTCGCCATTCGGCTTCGAGGAGGAGATGCGCTTCGCCGCCGGCGCGACCCGCTTTCTGACCGGAACGCCGAACGTGCCCGCTCTCTACGCCGCGACTGCGGGCTACGACTTGATCGAGGAGATTGGGGTCGAGCGGATTCGAGAGAACTCGCTGCGCCAGACGGATCGCTTGATCGAGCTCGCAGACGCGGCTGGTTTCGAGGTACGTAGCCCGCGGGAGCACGGCCGGCGGGGCGGTACGGTTACCGTCCACGTCGAGGACTTTCCGGCCGTCTACAAGGAGCTCGCCGAACGACAGATCCTGTGCGACTTTCGTCCCGGCGCAGGGATCCGGATCGGGCCTCACTACTTCACCTCGGACGACGAGCTCGAGCTCGTGATCGCTCAGATCTGCGAGATCCGAGAAACCGGGGCGTACACGCGCCACATCGGCGCTCTCGCCAGCCACTGAAACGAGCATGAGGCGGAGTCGACCTGTTCGCCGACGTGTCTCTTTGGGACGTGTCCAAGGGACTGTCCCTCGGACGGATGCCTCGGTTCCCTCGGCGGGTCGGGCAGGCTCGTCGGACTAGCGGTGGCGGTAGACGATTCGCCCGCGCGTAAGGTCGTACGGGGAGAGCTCGACCTTGATCCGGTCGCCGGGGAAGACCTTGATGCGGTAGCGCCTCATCTTCCCGGCGGTGTAGCCGAGCGTCTCGTGCCCGTTGTCGAGGGCGATCCGGAACATGCCGCTGCGGAAGGCCTCGACGACCTCGCCTTCGAGCTCGATCTTCTCTTCCTTCTCGGCCATGCTCCCCTCCTCCACAACTGCTGTGGCGCGATGGGCACCCGCGCTCGCGGATGCCCATTCTGCGCCGAGTACTACGCGACCGGGCTGACGTTGAACGCCTCCGGACCCTTTGCACCCTCGCGAGCCTCGAACTCGACCTTCGCACCCTCGGAGAGGGACTTGAAGCCCTCGCCGCCGATGCCGCTGTGATGCACGAAGAGATCCTTGCCGCCGTCCTCCGGCGAGATGAACCCGTAGCCCTTCGCGTCGTCGAACCACTTAACGGTTCCTGTTGCCATAAAAAAACACCTCCTTACCCATGTGCCACGAACGGGTAGAAGGTGCTTGGCACCCTTGTACGCGCTCTGGTTATCGCCCCGAGTGTAGCGATATCGGGCCCGAGTCGTCGAGCGCGAGCTCCCGCAGGCGCTGCGCATAGACCGGCGCACTCGGCTCGTCCTCGTGCTGGAAGTAGGCGAAGACGTCGACGCCGCGCTCGAGCAGCGCCCGCACGCGGGCGGCGAGCACAGCGACCGCCTCCTCCGAGTACGGCGGCTCCCGGAAACGGAGATAGCGGAACGAGGCCTCGGCGTCCCAGTCGTCCACGCGCACCGCCGGTGCCACGTCGACGCCGTCCCAGCCCTCGTGACGGAAGTCGAAGGCGAGCCGGAGGTCGGTCGAGCCGAGCAGGAGCGCCAGCATTCCGTCGTCGCGCGGGCTCTCGACGGCGACCCGGACCGGGCCGAGCCTCTCTCCCAGCCGGCGCACCCGCTCCTCGAAGGTGGCGACCGAGCGGAGCGCCCGCTGCGGCAGCTTGACCGCAAAGCGGAAGCCGGCGGGCGTCTGCGCGGCCCAGCGCTCGAACTGCTCCTCGGACGGAAGCCGGTAGCCCGTCGTGTTCAGCTCGACCGAGGGGAGTCGCTCGGCGTAGAAGCGCAGGAACTCCTCGTTCGGCGTCCCGCTCGGATAGAAGCCCGGTCGCCAGCTCGGATACGACCAGCCCGACGTACCGACCGACAGGCGGTCCACAATGGAAGCCATGACGTCAGTAGTACAGGAGCCCGCGTTGCCCGAGACGACGATTGAAGTCCTCGACCACGGCTTCCTCGCTCTCGACGGGGCGCTCGCCTCCGACCTCGCGGTCGTGAACGGCGCCCGCGTCTCGTTCAACCAGGAGTCGGGCGAGCTCTCCGAGCGCGATGCGGGCCTGATCCGCTTCCTGATCCGCGAGCGGCACGGGAGCCCGTTCGAGCACGGCTACTTCCGCTTCCTCGTCAAGGCGCCGCTCTTCGTCGTCCGCGAGCACCACCGGCACAGGGCTGGGCACTCGTACAACGAGTGGAGTGGGCGCTACTCGAAGATGGAGGCCGAGTTCTACGTCCCCGACAACGTGCGCACGCAGGTCGGCAAGCCGGGGGCGTACTCGTTCGAGCCGGTCGACGACGAGATCCGCGAGGCGACCCGACACGAGATCGAGGAGAACGCGGCGCGCGCCTTCGAGACCTACGAGCGGCTGCTCGAGCAGGGCGTCGCGAAGGAGGTCGCCCGCACCGTCCTGCCGCTTTCCACCTACACGAAGTACTACTGGAGCTGCAACCCACGCAGCCTGATGCACTTCTGCGGGTTGCGGAACCACGAGAGCGCCCAGTTCGAGATCCGTCAGTACGCGGCCGCGGCCGAATCGTTCCTGGAGCGGCTGATGCCGATAACCCACGCGGCGTTCGTCGCAAACGACAGAGCGGCGCCCTAGGGCCTAGGTCGAGAGCAGGGGTTCCGCCGACCCGTGCCGGGTGACGACCCAGCCGTCGTATCGCTTGAAGCCGTAGGGGACGGTGAGCGCGACCTCCGTCACCCCGTCGTGCACGACGAAGCGGCCGCAGGAGTCGGCGAGCTTGCCGTCCTTCGTCAGCCAGAGCTCGTAGAAGTCGTCGCGGCTCCGGCTCTCCTGGAGGCCTCGCACCCGAACGACCATCGGCCAGTTTCCCGCTTCGTCCTGCTCGAGGATCTCGATCGAGGCGAAGCCGTCGCGGCCCTCGCCGACGCCGGTCATCGAGATGCTCCGGAATACCGAGGCGTCGTCGCTGCGTCCGCCGAGGAGGTAGCCGGAGCCAAAGGCGATCGTCACGAGGGCTGCTGCGATCAGCGCGAGGGTGGAGCGACGGCGCCGCGGGAGCAGGCGGATCGGCTCGACTGTGGGGGCCTGGCGCAGGTCGACCGGAAGCTCGGGTGGGGGGCCGGCCTCGAGCAGCAGCTCGTGCACCCGCTGCAGGCGCTCGCGCTCCGCCGGCTCGAGATCCTCGACGCCGCCGACCAGCTCCTCGAAGTCGTCTCTCACCGCAGCTCCTCGTCGAGCGCTTCGGCCAGACGCGAGAGGGCGCTGCGGGTTCGCGTCTTCACGGTTCCGAGCGGCACATGCAGGAACTCCGCCACCTCGCTCTGGGAGAGCCCGCTCCAGTATGCAAGCTCGATCAGGGGTCGCTCGTGCTCGGGCAGATCCTCGATCGCGCGATGGACGCGCCAGGAGAGCCAGGCAGCCTCCGCCTGTTCCGGCGGCCCGGCTCCGTCGTCGGCTTGGTCGGGCAACTCGGCGACAGGCTCGGGACGGCGACGTGCCCCGTCCACGATTGCATTGCGGGCAACGGTGTAGAGCCAGGCGCCGCCCGCGCCGCGAGCCGGGTCGTATGTCCGCGCCGAGCGCCAGACGGCGGTGAAGACCTCCTGGAGGGCGTCCTCGGCGCGTCCACGGTCGCCGAGCCTGCGCAGCGCGAGCCCGAGCACGGGTCGGGTGTAGCGGCGGTAGAGCTCGTCGAAGGCGTCGCGGTCGCCGGCGCCGACCCGCTCGATCAGCTCGCCGTCTGGGAGCTCACCCTCCGTCACGTAGCCGCCGTTCTCTGCTCTGCTCGCGCGAGGCACGCTTCGGCTGGAGATCGTCATGGCCGCATCCATCCACAGGATCTACGCACTCGCCCCACGCCTGGATTGGAGCAGACGGCCGCCGTCGACGACGAGCGTCGTCCCGGTGACGAATCTCGCGGAGGCGAGGTAGAGGAGCGCCGCGACCACGTCGTCGGGCGAGCCGACGCGGCCGACGAGCGTCTCGGCGGCCCGGCGTTCCTCCTGCTCCGGCTCGACCGCCACAGGCCCTGGTGCGATCCCGCACACCCGGATCTCGGGAGCGAGCGCATCTGCCAGCGTGCGCGTCAGCATCGCCTGCGCCGCCTTCGCGGCGGAATGGGCCGCGAACGAGGGCCAGGGCTGGTAGGCCGCCACGTCCTCGAGCATGACGACGAGCCCGCGCGTCCGCCGCAGGTGCTCCGCAGCCGCCTGGGTGACGAAGAAGCTCCCCTTCACGGTTGCGCCGAGCGCGGCGTCGAGCTGCGCCTCGGTCACGTCCTCGAACGGCGTTGGCTCGAAGCCGGCCGAGGCGCCGTTGACGACGACGTCGAGGCCGCCGAGCTCCTCGGCGGACCGGGCGACCAGCGCAGCCGCGGCAGCCGCATGCGAGAGGTCGCCGTCGGCGCGGCCGGCCGCGAGCACCGACCAGCCTTCCGCCTCGAGTCGCCGGGCGACGGCGGCGCCGAGCTTGCCGGTGCCGCCGGTGAGAAGCGCGCGCGTCAGCTCGCCTGCTCGAACCGCTTCGCCACCTCCTCCCAGTTGACGACGTCCCACCACGCCGCGAGATAGTCGGGACGCTTGTTCTGATACTTGAGGTAGTAGGCGTGCTCCCAGACGTCGATCCCGAGGATCGGCGTCTTCCCCTCGGAGATCGGCGAGTCCTGGTTCGCCGTCGACATCACCGCGAGTGAGCCGCCGTCGGAGACGAGCCACGTCCAGCCGGAGCCGAACCGCTTGACGCCCGCGTCGTTGACCGCGGTCTTGAGCGCGTCGAAGCCCTCGAAGGTCTCGTCGATCGCGGTCGCCAACGCCCCGCTCGGGGCGCCGCCGCCGTCAGGGCCCATGATCTCCCAGAAGAAGGTGTGGTTGACGTGGCCGCCGACGTTGTTGCGGACGGCCGCGCGGATCTCCTCGGGCAGGGAGTCGAGGCTCTCGAGGATCTCCCCGGCGTCCTTGTCGGCCCACTCGGTGCCCTCGAGCGCCTTGTTCGCGTTGTCGACGTAGGCCTGGTGGTGCTTGTCGTGGTGGATCCGCATCGTCTGCTCGTCGATCGTCGGCTCGAGCGCGGCGTAGTCGTAGGGAAGGTCGGGCAGGCTGAGCGCCATCGGAGGCTCCTGTCGATTCGAAGGTCGCTCGAAGGATATGCTCCGCGCCGTTCCCGTCGCGTCCGAAGCCCTGGAGGTTCGCAATGCCGAGGTACGAGGAGATCAGACCCCGCGAGCTGAAGCCGACGCTGCTCGAGCTCGACGGCATCTCCCGCGCGTCGGTCGAGGCCCACTACTCACTCTACGAGGGCTACGTGGGGAAGCGGAACGAGATCCTCGGCAAGCTGGCGGCCGTCGATCTCGGTCGCGCGAACCAGGTCTACTCGGAGCTCCGCGCGCTCAAGATCGAGCTCTCGTTCGCGATCGGCGGGATCAAGAACCACGAGGTCTACTTCGAGCACCTGGGCGGCGACGGCGGCGATCCCAGCGGGGCGGTCGCGGGACTGATCTCGCGCGACTTCGGCTCGGCCGAGGAGTGGCAGGCAGACCTCAAGGCGACCGGGATGGCCGGCCGCGGCTGGGCCTGGACCGCCTACGATTGGGACGAGGGCCGGCTCTTCAACTACGTCGGCGACGCTCAGAACAGCTATCCGATCTGGAACGCAACCCCGCTCGTCGCGCTCGACGTCTACGAGCACGCCTACTTCCTGGACTTCCGGACCGACCGCGGCGCCTACATCGACGCCTTCCTGGCGAACCTCGACTGGGGCGTCGTCAGCGACTGGGTCTCGAAGTACCAAATTCCGCTCAAGTAACGCGAATGCGCGGAGGGACAGTCCCTCGGACACGTCCGTTTCGGACACGGCGTTCGTGGACAGGGCGGCCGCGAACAGGTCGGAGAGCCACGGGATGACGACCGCGCTCGTGCTCGTCGGCGCCTACCTGCTCGGCTCGATGCCGTTCGGGTACTGGGCGGTGCTCGCGCTGAGGGGGGAGGACGTGCGCGCCGCCGGCAGCGGCAACATCGGCGCCACGAACGTCTGGCGCGCCTATGGCAGGCGGTATGGGATCCCGGTCGTCCTGCTGGACGTCGCCAAGGGCTTCGTGCCCGGGCTCGTCGGGACACTGCTCGTGGACGAGCTGACGGGAGCGCTCGCCGGCGGGCTCGCGATGCTCGGCCACTGGCGCCCGCTCTTCCTCGGCTTCCGCAAGGGCGGGAAGACGGTGGCGACGGCGGGCGGCACCTTCTTCGGGATCGCCACGCTACTCGGCCTGATCGGGCTGGGAATCTGGCTCGTCACCTTCCTCGCCACGCGCTACGCGTCGGTCGCCTCGATGGTGACGGCGGTCTCGCTGCCGCTCGTCGGGCTGCTGCTCGGGGAGCCCTGGCCTGTGATCGTCTTCGCCGCCGCCGCCGGTTTTGCCGTCCTTCTCCTCCATCGTCCGAACCTCGCCCGGTTGCGCGCAGGCACGGAGAGCCGCTT
>JANDLU010000066.1 GCA_024330215.1 Candidatus Gaiellasilicea maunaloa | reverse complement strand
CGGCCTGGCGAGCCCAGACGGACGCACCGCCCGCGCAGATCGGTGGATCCAGGCTTAGGCCCTTAGCGAGGCCGGCGGCTTCGGGCGAGCAACGCTGCGGCGATTTTCGGCCCGTGAGTGCGCGTCGCCTCGAGCACGCGCCGACGCTGCTTCGGCGGCAGGCGCCGCCAGAGCTCGAATGCGGTGATCGCGACGCCGATCGGATTGGTGGGGCGGACCCGGGGCACGATTCCCATCTTCGCACAGCGGCGGGGAGGAGCGCCGACCCTCGTCTCTGACCAGTCCACGCAGCAACGATCTCATGGTTCGACCGCCTTCTGCCGACACTCTTCCAGGGGTTAGCGGCACCGGATCATCGGTACTGGACTATCGGCGTGGGAAGGGAACCGAAGAGGCGAGGGATGGGAAGCTTCAAGCTCAAGCTCGTCGCCGCGCTGATCACGCTTGCGCTCCTGCCGCTGGCGGCGGCTTACTGGAGCTTCAGCGAGATCGTCGCGCGCAATGTGACGAGCGGCGTCGACGCCCGGCTCGTGGCTGGGCTGCGCGCGTCGCTCGCCGCCTACGAAGACGAGCGGCGCGCGGTGGAGGCCACTGCCGAGCCACTCGCCCGCGACCGCGATTTCCAGGCGGCGCTCGCTCGGCGCGATCGGCCGGCGCTCGTCGATTTCCTCCGGCGCGGTCCCGCGCTCAGGATCGAGGCCCCGGGCGGCTTTCGGGTCGGGCGGGTGCCTCCTCTCGCGGCCGAGACGACGGTCTCGCTGGTCGGGCCGGGCACCCGATCGGCCACGATCGTCGCGTCCGTTCCGCTCGATCCTGGCCTCGTCAGGCGCCTTGCCGCCCGCTCGGGCCTCGGCGGCCCCGACCAGCTCGCCATCGTCGTCAGCGGCCGGATCGGCGCCTCCTCGCAGGGCGACATCTCCGGCCGGGTCGTTGCACCCGAGGGTCGTGTCGAGACGCTGGCGATCGGCCGAGCCGGTTACCGGGCGGTCAGCACCCGGCTCGTGCGGCAGCCTCCCGTCTCTCTTGCGGCGGTCACCCCGACGGCGACGATCGCCGAGGAGCAGCGGACTGCGCGAACGAAGCTCGTCGCCGGTCTGCTCGCGTCGTTGCTGCTGATCGGCGTGGTCGCCTATATCGCCGGTCGCTCGATCGTCGGTTCGCTCGGCCGGCTCGCCGCGGCGGCGAACTCGATCGCCGCCGGTCGCTTGCACGAGCGCGTTCCGGTGCGCGGCCGCGACGAGTTCGCCGCCGTTGGCCGCGCCTTCAACCGGATGGCCGCTCAGCTCGAAGAGCGACTCGCCGACCTCGAGGACGAGCGACAGCGCCTCCGCGACGCGAACACGAGAGTCGGCGATGCGCTCGCGGCGACGCTCGATCCCGATCAGCTGCGGCGCGTGATCGTCCAGAACGCCGTTGAGGCGACCGGGGCAGACGGCGGCCTGCTGCGCGAAAGGAACGGCTCCGTCGTGTCGGTCGGCGACATGGACGCCGGTCCTCGCCGACTCGAGCTCGAGCTGACGACCGGGAGGCGCAGCTTCGGTACGCTTGTCCTGCTCGGGAGCGAGTTCGACACGGAGGCGACGATCACGGCCTCCTCGCTCGCCGGCCAGGCCGTGATCGCGCTCGACAACGCGCGCATGCACCGGATTGTCGAGCGCCAGGCGCTCGTCGACGAGCTTACCGGGCTCGCCAATCGAAGGCAGGGCGACGAGGCGCTTGCGGCAGAGCTCGCGCGGGTCGGCCGGCTCGGAGGCTCGGTCGGGTTGATCCTCGCCGACCTGGACGACTTCAAGGCGGTCAACGACGCCTACGGGCATCCCACGGGCGACGCCGTTCTGCGCGAGTTCGCCGAAGCGCTGCGTCGAACCGTCCGCGAGATCGACGTCGCAGTTCGTTGGGGCGGGGAGGAGTTCGGCGTCATCCTCCCAGGGACCGACGCCGACGGCGCGACGGAGGTCGCCGAGCGCGTCCGCGCCGCTCTCGCCGAGCGCTCGGTTCTCTCGGTCGACGGCACGTCCATCCGGGTGACCGCGAGCTTCGGCGTCGCCGCGTCCGCTCCCGGAATGAGCGCCGATACGCTCATAGACGCTGCCGACGATGCTCTCTACCGCGCGAAGCGGGCGGGCAAGAACCGGGTTCACTCGGAGCCGTGGCCGGTCACGCCGGCCTGATCGGGCCCGTCAATCGCGTCGCGAGCAGGAGAATCCAGTCCGGGGGTGCGCTACACTCCGGCCTTTGCAGCGCCGCTCCGCCCCCGACCACGGAGAACCTTATGCCCGTCGAGACCCCTTCGCTCTTCGCCCGTGTGATCCAAGACCATCTCGAGCTGAAACGCCGCAACGCCGAGCTCGAGCACGATATGCCGATCGACCGCTACGCCGCCCACGATCCGTTCGACAACCACCCGCTGTTCAAGACCGAGGAGCAGGCGCGACTCGAGGAGACGATGGATGGCGAGCCCGCCGTCCAGCTCGACTCGATCCCGCTCGTCTGGCCCGGCGAGGAGTTCGCCGAGCACGCCGCAGCCGTCCCCGACGCCGAGTCGTCCGAGGACAGCGGTCTGTGGAGCAAGACACGCGACTTCGACTGGGGCGACTAGCCTCGCGCTGCACGCGAGGCTAGACAGACTCAGCCGGTCGTCATGCGGCCGAGGTGAGCCCGTCCGCGTGCAGGCTCTTCGCGAGCCGGCGGAAGGCGCCTTCCTGGCCGAGCAGGTCGAGCTCGGTGCCGCGCTGGACGATCCGGCCGTGCTCGACGACGAGAATCTCGTCCGCGCGCCGAACCGTGGCGAGGCGGTGCGCGATGATGATCGAGGTGCGGCCGGTCAGTAGCCGGTCGAAGGCTCGCTCGATCAGGATCTCGCTCGGCCGGTCGATGTTCGACGTCGCCTCGTCGAGAATCAGGATCCGCGGATCGGCGAGCAGGGCCCGCGCGATCGAGATCAACTGGCGCTCGCCCGCCGAGAGCCCTGCGCCGCCCTCACGGACGACGTGGTCGAGACCGCTCTCGAACCGCGCTGCGACGCGGTCGACCCCGATCGCGGCCGCCGCCCCGTAGACCTCCTCGTCCGATGCGTCCGGCTTGCCGAACCGGATGTTGTCCGCGATCGTGCCGCTGAAGAGAAACGGATCCTGGAGGACGACTCCGAGCTGCCGCCGGTAGCTGCGGAGCTCGACCTCGCGCAGGTCGGTGCCGTCGACGCGCACGGTTCCCGAGCCCGGGTCGTAGAAGCGCGCGATCAGCTTGGCCATCGTCGACTTGCCGCCGCCCGACTCGCCCACGAGCGCGATGCAGCCGCCCGCGGGGACGGCGATCTCGATTCCGTGTAGCACCGGATCCTTCCCATAGGCGAACGTGATCCGGTCGAGCTCGAGCCGGCCGTCGATCCGGCCGAGCGGCCTCGCACCCGGTGCGTCCGCGATGTCGATCTCGGCGTCGAGGACCGAGCTGATCTTGTCCATCGCCGCGTTCGCCGCCTGCACCTGGCCGTAGAGCTCCGAGAGCTCTTGGAGCGGCTGGAAGACGAGCGCGAGCAGACCGACCGCGGCGACGACGGTGCCGATCTCCATCGTGCCCACGTCGATGAAGTACGCCCCCGCCCAGAGAACCGCGCCCGTCGCGACGACGCCGAGGAACTCGATCGCCGGGAAGAAGACGGATGAGAGCTTCTGGGCGACGACGTTCGCCTTCCGGTTCGCCTCGTTCATCCCGTCGAACTCGGACTGGAACGCACGCTCCCGGTTGAACGCCTGGATCACGGCCATCCCGGCGACGGACTCCGCGAGTTGCGCGGTGACGGTCGCGATCTTCGTCCGCACGTCCGTGAATGCGACGTGCGAGCGTCGCTGGAACCAGCGGGTGACGACGACTCCGGGCGGCAGCACGCAGAGCGCGACAAGCCCGAGCCGCCAGTCGAGCAGGAAGAGCCCGCCGATCGCCGCGATCAGAGTCAGCGTGTTGACGACGAGCGTCGTCAGCCCCTGGTTCAAGACGTCGGAGAGCGCGTCGACGTCGCTCGTCAGGCGTGCGATGATCCAGCCCGCCTTCTGCTGCGAGAAGTAGCGCAACGAAAGCGATGTGAGGTGGTCGAAGAGATCGCGACGCAGCTCGAGCACGACCCGCTGGCCGACCCCCGCGAGGCTGAGCCAGGTGGCGGTGCCGAGGATCCAAGCGGCCGCGTTGACGCCCACATAGGCGAGCACGACAAGGAGGAGCCGGCCCTCGTCGTCGTCGCGGATCCCGTTGTCGATCGCGTCGCCGACGAGGTGCCAGCCGATCACCGGGGCCGCGGCCGAGAGCGCCGCGAGCACGCCGATCAACGTGAGCCGCGCCCGCTTGTCGTTGGCGTACGGGAAGAGCCGCGAGAGACCCGTATGACGATTACGCGGCAAGCGCCTCGTCTCCGAAGAGCGCCGTAAACGGCCCGCCGGCGGCGAGCAGCGCCTGCGGAGCTCCCTCCTCGACGATTCGCCCCTCGGCGAGCACGACGGCGCGGTCGGCGACGCCGATCGTCGAGAGCCGCTGCGTTGCGACGAGGACGGTGCGGCCGGCGACGGCAGGACGGAGATTCTCGACGAGCAGTCGCTCGGTCTGTGTGTCGACGGCCGACATCGGGTCGTCGAGGACAAGCACGCGGGCGCCGGCGAGCAGGGCGCGCGCAAGCGCTACCCGCTGCCGCTGGCCGCCGGAGAGGTTGACGCCGCGCTCGCCGATCAACGTGTCGTAGCCCTGTGGGAGATCGTCCACGAAGGCAGCGACCCCGGCGGCCTCGCAGGCTGCGAGCACCTCGTCCCAGTCCGCGTCGGGCCGGGCCGAGAGCAGGTTCTCGCGCAGGAGCACGGAGAAGAGCACCGGCTTCTGGGTCACGATCGCGACCGCGCGGCGCAGCTCGGTCAGGTCGGCATCGCGCGTGTCGATCCCGCCGACGAGCAGGCGTCCGCCGGTCGGGTCGTAGAAGCGCGGGAGAAGGTTGAGGAGCGTCGTCTTGCCGGCCCCGGTCGCTCCGCAGACGGCGAGGATCTCGCCGGCCTCGACGGCGAGGTCGACACCGCGCAGCACCTCGGAGCCGGTCCCGTAGGAGAAGTGAACGTCCTCGAAGCGCACGGCCAGCGGCGCGTGCGGTAGGGGCTTCGGTTGCGCTGCCTCCGGCAGTGGCTCGATCGCGTCGAGCCAGGCGAAGCTCCGCCCCGCCGATGCGACGGCGCGCTGGCCGAGGTTGATGATCCAGCCGAGCGCCTCGAGCGGCCAGACGAGTTGGAGTAGCAACGTGATGAAGAGGCTGAGCTCGCCGATCGTCAGGTTGCCGGCGATCACGTCCTTGCCGCCGAGATAGAGCACGGCAGCGATCCCGAGCGTCGGCAGCGCGAGCAGGCCCGGCAGGAACTTCGCCTCGATCGTGGCCATCCGCATCGTCTCGTGCCGGACCGCCTCGGCCCGGCCGAGGAAGCGCGTGCGGACGTCGTCCTCGCGGCCGAACGCCTGCACCATCTCGATTCCGATCACCGCCTCGTCCGAGGCCTCGGTCAGGTGGCCTTTCTTGGCCTGCACGAGCCGCGAGATCGGGAAGAGCCGGTGCGCGAAGTACCAGGTGAGGACGGCCACCGCGGGCATCGCGAGCGCGGAGACGAGCGCGAGCCGGGGGTTCACGATCAGCAGCACGACCGCGGAGGCCGTGATCATCATTCCGCTCTGGATCCCCTGGACGACGCCCCAGCCGATGAAGTAGCGGACCGGATAGATGTCGTTCGTGGCGCGCGAGATCACCTCGCCCGTCGAGTGGCGGTCGAAGAAGGCGCGCGGATAGCGGAGGTAAGCGTCATAGAGCAGTCCGCGCAGTCGTGCCTCGACCGCGATTCCGACGCGCGCCGTCGCGAAGCGCCGCGTGAAGTTGACGAAGAAGCGGACGATCGCGATCGCGACGATCAGGCCGAGCAGCGGCAGTAGCCGGTTGCGGTGGGATCCCTCGATCGCGTCGTCGATCACGAACTTCGTCAGCACGGGGATCGAGATCGAGAGCCCGGTGAAGACGAGTGCGCAGGCGAGGCCGAGCCCGACGAGGCGGCGCTGCTCCCACCAGAGCGGGAAGAGCCGCCGCAGCGTGGGGCGGACGGCGAGATCGGGCGGATCGACGTTGCTCATTCCGATGGAGCTCCTGGGCGTGCCGAGGCACGCGGTGGCGGGTGGGCAGACGTTCGGCTCGCGACGCGGCGCTGGGCTAGCGCAACGGGACGCCGAAGAGCGCGCCCAACGAACGGATTGCAAGCATGACGGCCCTCCTCTCGGCGTCGCGGGACAGCTCGCTGAGCCTACCAGCGGCGCCGGAGGAGTCCAAACAGACTTTGGATCTAGCCGAAGAGCGCGGCGCCTTTGCCCTGCTCGCGCACCTGCGTCGTCTCGCATTGCGACTGGAGGTCGTGCTCGCACATGAAGCAGTGGCCGCAGGAGATGTTGAACGGTAGGACGACGCGGTCGCCGGCCTTGATGTTCTTCACCTCGGAGCCGACCTCCTCGACGATTCCCATCGGCTCGTGGCCGAGGATGTCGCCCTCTTCCGTGTACATGGCGAGCACCTTGTAGAGATGGAGGTCCGAGCCGCAGATCGCGGTCGAGGTGATCCGAACGACCGCGTCGGTCGGGTGCTGGATCGTCGGATCCGGAACCTCGTCCACGCGCACGTCCTCGGTGCCGTGCCATACGACCGCCCTCATCTCGTGACTCACCTCTCGCTCGCTGACACAGCCGATGTGTCCGGGTTCGCCGGCCTAAACTGCGATGTCAGCGGTGGCCTTGACAAGACATCATAATGATGTCATCGTGAAGCCATGCAGATGGCACACCACCTTCATGCAATCCAGGAAGATCTCGCTGCGGCCGCCGCGCTTGCCGCGGACGAGCCGACGAGCGAGGCCGCGCGACGGTTGAGCCAGGCGCTCGGCTCCTCGCTCCACCTGCGCCTGCTCGACATCGTCTCCGAGGCGGCTGCCGACATCTCGGCAGCAGTCCCCGGCCGGATCGAGGTTCGTCTCGCCGGTCGCGATCCCGAGCTCGTCTACGTCGACGATGAGTCGGAGGCCACCCCGGCGCTCGGCTCAGACGACGCGCTCTCGGCGCGGATCACCCTGCGCCTGCCCGATTCGCTGAAGATCCAGATCGACGTGGCCGCCTCGCGCGAAGGCGTCTCGACGAACTCCTGGATCGTCCGTGCCCTCGCGCGCGGGCTCGAGTCCCGTCCCTCCCGTAGCGGCCGGCGTTTGACCGGCTTCGCAGAGAGTTGAAAGGAGTTTCGAGGATGAGTTTCCATCCAGCACTGTACGGACTCGTCGATCTACCCGAGTCGGATTTCGGGCGGCCCGATCCCGACCGTGCGAGACCCGACCACCGCGTCGTCAGGCCCGCCAAGAGGAAGGGAAGCCGTCGTGGAGCCTAGGGAGCAGAACCACCTATTCGACACGGTCGAAGCGCCGCGGCTCCGGATTCGCACTCCCTCCGGCCAGGTCTCGGTCGAGTCGGACGAGACCGCCGAGACGACCGTCGAGCTCGAGGCGCTCCGCAACGACGAGGTGACGCGGTCCGCGATCGAGCACGCCACGGTCGAGCGGCGCGGGAACGAGATCGTGATCGAGATCGGGAAGCAGGGATGGGGCTTCCTCGGCCGTTCGCCCGAGGTCGGGATCCGCGTCCGTTGTCCCCACGGATCGGCGCTCGACTGCACGACCGCATCGGCCGACGTCGAAGCCGACGGCCGGCTCGGCGAAACCAGCGTCAAGACCGCCTCCGGCGACATCGAGCTCTCGCACGTCGGCGGGACCCTGCGGGTGCACAGCGCGAGCGGCGACGTCCGTGTCGAGTCGATCGACGGGGAGGCGCAGGTGAAGACGGTGTCCGGTGACGTCCGTGTCGGCGTCGCACGCTCCGGGTTGTCGGCCAATCTCGTCTCCGGCGACCTCGAGGTCGACGAAGCCCACTCCGACGTCTCGGTGAACACGGTCTCCGGCGACCAGCAGGTGCGCTCGATTTGCACCGGCCAGATCAACCTGCAATCGGTCTCGGGCGACGTCCAGGTCGGCGTCGCGCCGGGCACGCGCATTTTCATCGATGCCAGCTCGACGACCGGCGACGTCAGCTCCGCGCTCGACGTGACCGACACGCCTTCGGCTTCGGCGGTCGGGGATGAGGCCAAGCTGCGGCTGAAGAGCGTCAGCGGCGACATCGCGATCGTTCGCGGACGGCCCGCCGAGGTTTCCTAACCCTCGCCGGCGACGTGCTCTGCGAGGAGCGCCCAGGCGTAGACGCGCCAGGCGAGCTCGTGGTCGGAGCCGAGGAGCCGCAACGCCTCGCTCACTGCGGGGAGTCCCTCCACCTGCGATCCGAGCTCGCCGAGACGTGCGGCGAGCTCGGCGCGGCGCTCGGGCGTCGCCAGGTCGTCCGCGACCGTCTCGACGGCGCGATCGGCGAGCTCGACCGGCCGGCGCGGATCGCCGCCGGTCGCGAGGAGGAGCTCGGCTCGGCGAAAGGCCGAGTACCGCTCCTCGGCATCCTGCTCGACGCCGAGACCGGCGAGGTAGGCAAGCGGAGCCCACAGGGTCGGGCCGGGCTCCGCCGACCCGATGACAGAGTCCTCGAGCTGCTCCAGCGCGGCCCGCATCGCCGAAGCGTATGAGAAGGAGCCGGCGTCCGACGACGCCGGCTCCCTCGACTCGCTACGGGAGAAAGGCCAGGTCCTCCGGCGGCGGCCCGACCATCGGCGTCTCGAAGAACGTCCCCGCGCCGTCGGGGTCGATCGTGACGGCGCCGCCGCTCGCGAAGAACGTCGCGATCTGGGCCTGTGCCTGGAGGGCGATCGTGGTGCCCGGCCCGCCGATCCCAGTCAGGAACGTATGCGGGTTCGACGGAAGGGTCGGAATGACCGCCCGCGCGAGATCGTTCCGGAAGAGCGTGGTGCGGCTCTCGAGCCCGCCTGCCCGGATGATCGCGCTCGTCGTCGGGTTCGGCACCGTCTTGTCACCGCGGGCGAACTGGAGGATCACGGCCTTGGCCGGCACGCCCGCGAGCGGCTGCTCGATCAGATGCGGTGCATAGGCGACCGGGTTCCCGGACTGGCTCGTCCATTCGGTCCACTCGATGACCCGCTGGATCGCCTCGGCGCCGGGCACCGTGTCGACGACCGGCGGGAGATTCCGGAGCGGGATGTTCTCGTCGAACTGAAACGGCCCTGGGAGATTGGCGAGCGGCGGTGTCCGGGCGACCAGGCTGAGCCAGACGAGCGGCCGGAAGGCCCCGAGCCGCGCGACCTCGACGATCGACCCACCCGGCACGTTCGGAACACCGGCGTGGACGTTGGGCTCGACGGCGAGGAACTTCGTCCCGTAGATGCCGCCGAACGACTGCCCGAAGTAGGAGATGCGCGAGGCGTCGAGATCGCGAGCCCCGTTGCCGTCGACGTCCATCCCGACCTCGACCTCGCGGACGAGCTGCATCAGGTCGATCACCGTCTGGCGGAGGCCGTCCCGACTGCCGACGAGCGTCTTCGGCGCGACCGCGTTCACGCCTTCGGTCGAGTCGATCGCGCCGTTCCCGTCCTGGTCGATGCCGCGGCCACCGGCCGGCAGCGTCACGGGCCCGCCAGCCGTTCGGTTGACGGTGAGCGTGCCGAGCGGGCCGCCGCCGTGGCCGACGACGTTGATCGCGATCGTCGCGATCCCCGCCTGGGCCATCGACGCCGCGACGACGAGCGGGCTCGAGTTCTTATTGTCCGTGAAGCCGTGGCCGAAGATCGCCACCGGCCAGCCCCCCGCCGGGGCGGTGCCGTTGGGAAGGAAGAGGTTGAAGTGGACGCGATTCGTGCTCTGGGCGGCAGGAACCCCGGTGGCGGAGCCGACGGCCGGGATCACCTTGCCGGTCGTCTCGTAGTCGGGTGAGTCGAAGGCGCCGAAGGCGATCGTGCCGACCGAGCCGAAGAGGCCGAGTGCGCCGAACGCTGGGAGCGGCGTCGCCGTCGTCGGCGGGGCGACCGTTGTCTGGCGGGCGAAGTCGATCGAGCTGACACTCGTCCGCGCGAAGACCGTTCGCTCACCGGCGGAACCGAGCAGGAAGCTTGCGGGCGCCGGGTGCGCACCCTTGATCTGCCTCCGCACCTGCTCCAGCAGGGCGGTGGCGCTCTGGGTCGTGAACAGGCTTGCGGCTGCGACCTCGTGCTTGTGGACGCCGGCGGGAAGCGAATGGTTCAGCGCCTGGATCAGCTCCTTCCGGTAGGTCTTGCCGGCGCGATCCTTGGCGTGTCCGTCGTTCAGCTCCCGGAGGAACCTGGCTGCTTCGATCGAGTCGCCGGCTGCGTCGCGGACGCCCGTCGTGACGACCAGGAGATAGGTCGTGTGCTGGTCGAGGAGCTGGTCCGACTCTGCATGCAACGTCGCGCTCGCCGGGTTCCAGACGATCTGGTTGATCCCGGTTACGGTGCCGTCGCGCAGGCTGACGAGGAAGACCGTGTCGCTCGTCGCCGTCGCGGGGTCGATCGCGCCTGTGAAGGGAATCGAGATGCGCGGCTGGACGTTGAAGCCGTCGAGCTCGTTCAGCACGTCGAGGTCCTGGCAGTCGGATGGGAAGACGGCGCAGCTCGGCTTCGGCAGCTCGACGCGGAGGCCGGTCAGCTGCGTCGCGTCAGGCGCTGTGTAGCGGTCGCTCGGGAACGGCGCTCCGGAGGGCGACGAGAGGTCGAAGCTCGGCTGGACGCCCGCGGCCTGCGCGAGCGAGGGCATGAGGCAGAACGCAAGCAACGCGAGTATCAGCGAGCGGCGTAACGGCATCGTGTGCTCCTTCGGATAGGTGACCCGCCTGCCGATCGCACGACTTCCCCGTTCGCGCCGGCGCTCGATGCTACACGCTTTACAAACCGGATCGGGCACCGACGGCCGCGCGGTCGCCGCGAGTGGACGATCGCTCGAACCAATCCGAGTACCCGCCGTCGTAGGCGTGCGCCTCGCCGCCCTCCACCTCGACGATCCGATCGACGATCCGGTCGAGGAAGTAGCGGTCGTGCGAGATCACCGCGACGGTGCCATCGAACTCCTCGAGCGCGGCTTCGAGCGCCTCGACCGACTCGATGTCGAGATGGTTCGTCGGCTCGTCGAGTACGAGTAGATTCGGGCCGGCCAGCATCAGGAGGAGGAGTTGCAGCCTCGTCCGCTCGCCGCCTGAGAGGAGTCTGTTCGCACGACGAACCTGCTCGTAGGGGAAGAGGAACTTCATCAGGAGCGACACGGCCTCGCCCTCGGAGCAGCGATGGGAGAGCCGCACCGTCTCGAGCGGCGTCGACTCGGGATCGAGCGTCTCCTGATCCTGCGCGAGGTAGCCGATCTTGATCGACGGCCCGACCCAGACCTCGCCCTCGGTCGGCTCGAGCTCGCCGACGACCGTCTTCAGGAGGACGCTCTTGCCGGCGCCGTTGGCGCCGACGAAGCCGACCCGCTCGCCGTGCATCACCGTCAGCTCGAGGTCGGCGAGAACGACGTCGTCGCCGAACTGGACGCCGACATGACGGAGCTCGAAGACGCGCTGGCCGCCGCGCTGATGGGCATGGAGCCTGAGCGCGATCCGCCGCCGCTCGAGCACCGGCCGCTCGACCTTCTCCATTCGGTCGATCTGGCGCTGCTTGTTCCGCGCCTGCTTGATGTGACGCTCGTCGACGACTCGGTGCGCCCAGTCCTGGAAGCGGCGAATCGCCTCCTCGAGCCGCTCGATCTCCTTCTGTTGGGTCACGAACTGCTGCTGCTGCCGTTGCAACTCGAGCTCGCGTGCCAGCGCGTAGGCGGAATAATTGCCGGCCCACATCCGGATCCGGCCGCGGTCGAGCGAGGCGATCTCCGAGACCGTCTCGTCGAGCAGGTAGCGGTCGTGGGAGACGAGGACGGCCGCTCCGTCGAACCGCGCGAGCAGCCGCTCGAGCAGCGAGCGGCCGACCGCATCGAGGTGAGCCTCCGGCTCGTCGAGCAGGAGGATGTCCGGATCCTGGGCGAGGCAGGCCGCGAGCGCGATCAGCTTGCGCTGGCCGCCCGAGAGAGCGGTCGTCGGCAAACCGAGGTCGGCCGCCTCGATCCCGACGTCGAGCAGGGTCGCGCGCGCCCTCCCCTCGATGCTCGGCCCACCGAGGGTCTCCCAACGCTCGAGGAGCTCCTCCTGACGGCGCAGGACGCGCGCCATCTTCTCGAGGTTGCTCGCGAGCGCCGGCGAGCCGAGCTGCTCTGTGAGCCGGGTGAGCTCCACGTCGAGCTCGACCAGATCCGGGCGGGCTGCGAGCACGGTCTCGATGGGAGTGCGCTCGTCGCCGAGCGGGTGCTGGGGGAGGAAGGAGACTGTGTTTCCACGCCGCCGCACCGCCGTGCCGGCGTCGGGATCGTCGAGTCCGGCGAGCAGTCGGAGGAGCGTGGACTTGCCCGAGCCGTTCGCGCCGACGATCCCGACGCGGGCGCGCGGCTCGATCGCGAAGTCGAGCCCGTCGAGCACGGTTCGGGTCCCGAACGACTTGCGAACGGCGTTGAGCGAGAGGAGCGCCACGTCTTACGCTGCTGAGCGGACGACGCCGAGCACGTAGTCGTCGCGGCCTTCGCGCAGCGCATCGACGAGGCGATCCGATGCGGAGCCGGCCAGGCCAGCCCTGCTCCCGAGCACCTCGTAGAGCCGCTCGTCGCTCATACCAGCGCCGCGGCCCGCGGCGACGAGCCGCGAGATGACCGGCAGCGGATTACCGTCCGGCGCGAACTGCCAGGCGGGGTAGAGGTAGTCCTGACCACCGGGCCGGCGGACGCCGAGCAACTCGCCCGCGCGGCGCATCGCGTCGAGCCGGTGCGTCCCGATCCCGAGCCGGGTGGAGAGCCAAGAGCCCGAGAGCGATTCGTCGGTGAGCCGTCGTTCCACGGCTCGAATCATGCCGGTACGAGGCGGCTGCGGCGACGCCGACGACCAGAGACCGTCCAGCGCAACCCCTGCACGGTCCAGCCGGCGAGCGCGAGCAGGAGCAGTCCGACGGCCAGGATGGTGAGAAGAACGTAGCGCTTCATGGCGTCCACGCTACGCCCCGCCCCACGTGGAGACATCGGCCGCGACGCCGATCCGGACTCATCCTCGCGGCCGATCTTGGCGTCGGTCAGCCGGACGACGGGAGTCGTTCGAGCATGGCTTCCCACGAGCCCCGGTCGCCGCCGCCGTCGAAGGTCGCGACGATCTCGCCGCGCTCGTCGAGGAGAGCGACGAACGGCTGGTATGTCGCGCCGAGCCTCTTGGCCAGCTCCCGGCTGGGATCCTGGATCTGCGGCCAGCCCCAACCCTTCTCGGCGAGGAAGGCTCTCGCCGTCTCAGGCGTGTCGGCGACGTTCAGGCCGAGGTACCCGTACTCCGGGTGATCCTCGACGAAGGCTGCGTAGGCGACCGCCTCGCTCTGGCAGGTGCTTCACCAGGACGACCAGACGTTGACGAAGAGGGGCTTGCCGCGGAAGTCCGCAACGCTGAGTGCCTCTCCGCCGAGGCCGGTTCCGGCGATCCTGGGGCCACTGCCTCCCGGCGGAGGCGCCGCCTCGCCTTGCTCCGTTTCCGCCGCGGGTGACGGGCCCGCGTTCGAAGCCGGAACGTCGCTCTCGCTCCCGCCGCAGCCGGTGAGAGCGAGAACCGCGAGCAGCGCGGCGATCGGGAGGATCCTCATCGGGGATCAGCGTACCCATCCGCCGGCTTTGTCCAGCCGGCGTCGAGCCGTTTCCGGTTCGGGCGCTCGGGGCACCGATTCCCCGGTGAGGGCATGTCTGGCCCGGCAACACCGATCGGAGGACATCGAATGAGTACCACCGCGATCGTGATCATCGTCGTCATCGTTGCTCTACTCGTCCTCGGGGCCCTGGCTCTGGCGATGCGTCGCCGGCAGACACAGGAGGTCCAGGAGAAGCGAGTCGAAGCCGAGAGCACGCGCGACGAGGCACGGACGAGTGCCCGTCGAGCCGAGCAGGCCCGACTTGCCTCGGAGGAGCAGGCCGAGGTCGCCCGCCGAGAGCGAGAGGCCGCCGACGACCTCGAACGGCGCGCGGCGGAGGTCGATCCGGACGTCTCGAACGACGACCTCGAGCGGCCGAGGAGCGGCCGCGACCCAACGGCATAGGTGCAACCGCACCCGACTCGACAACTCGTGCGTTGATCCACCACACCGAACGAAGGAGAACAGATGAGCCTCTTGACCATCATCATCATCGTCGTGCTCGTGCTGCTCGTCCTCGGCTTTGTCGGCCGCGGCCGCTTCTAGGACTCCAGCCTCATTGCGCTAGGCCGCCCGGCACTTGCCGGGCGGCTGTGTTTTAGCGACTCTAGGAGGATGCCGACCACGCGTCTTACCGGTGTCCTCGCCAACGCCGACCGGCAGAAGAGCCTTTCGAAGCTCGGCGGGATGGCTCGTCCGAACGGCGTCGTCATCGTGAGCGAGCGCTTCTGGGCGTTCGCGACGACCGATGGAGGTCTCCACGAGGGAGCGATGCCGGTGCGCGGTTCTCGCGTTGCGAAGATTCCTCTCGTCCGTGGGTTGCTCCAGCTCGCGTCGTCCATGGCGCCGCTTGCTCGCGGGCGTGGGGTTGCGCGCGGTCGCGAGCGCCTCTTCCTCCTCGCGGCGTTTGGCGTGTCCTTCTCGCTCGTGCTGCTTCCGGCTCGACTCGAGCTGCCGGCCGCACTCGCGCTCACGGTGTTGCTGCTCGCCTGGCTCTTCCGCGGCGGGACGCTCCGTCTACATGGGGCCGAGCATCGGGCGATCGCTGCTGCCGAGCAGCGTCGGCTCGAAGCCTGCTGGAGCGGCGCCGTGCGGCCAAGCCGCTTCTCGCCTCGTTGCGGCACGAACTTCGCAGCGCTCGCGCTGCCCGTGACGGTCGTCGCCGAGCGCCTCTGGCCCCTGGCCGGCGCGTCGCTGGCGGCCAGCCTGCTCGTCGCGCTCCTCGCGCTCGCCGTGACAATGGAGCTGTGGAAAGCGGTTCAGCATCCGTCCGGACTGCTCCGCGGGCTCCTGCTTCCGGGTCTGGCGTTGCAGAGATTGACGACGCGCGAGCCGGAGCTCGCGGATACACGCGTGGCGCTCGCCGCGGTCGCCTCGGTACTCCGCCGCGAGCTCGGCTAGACGAGGCCGCGGGACGCCCAGGCCCGGGCTGACAGCACGAACGGTGCGAGCGGAAGGAGCTCGCGGCAGCGCTCGCGCAGATAGGTCCGCCGGTCGGGTTCGAGGGCGGCAACATACGAGCCGGCTGGGCCCACACCGAGCGTGAACGGCTCCCACCAATCCTCGAAGCTCGGATGCTCGACGCTGATCGAGAGAGTGCGCTCGTCGATCTCGTGCAGCCCGGCTGCCTCGAACAACTCCGCCAGGTGACCCTCGCGGGTGCCCGCAAGCCGAGATTCGTCCTCGACGTCGGGATCGAGCTCATGTGCGGCCTCCCAGGCTGAGCAGCCCTTGCCCGCTCGCGTGATCCCAGACGCTCGCCGCAACCACGCCGTCCCGCCGGGTCACTCGCGCCATCTCGGCCAGTCCCGCAACCGGGTCCGACATGAAATGGACGACAAGTTGAGCGAGCGCGGCGTCGAACGTCTGATCTGGGAACGGCAGTTGCTCTGCGGATGCGCGGAGCACCTCGACCTCGGGGTTGCGCTCCCGAGCAGCCGCGACGAACGGCTCCGACGGGTCGACGGCGGCCACGGCTGCAGACCCGAGCCGCGTGACCAACGCAGCCGTGAGCGCGCCAGGGCCGCAGCCCACATCGAGCACGCGTTGGCCGCTGCGCACCTCGGCGAAGTCGGCAAGTTGCGGGGAGAGCAGCACCGAGTACCTGCCCATGAAGCGGTCGTACAGCTCGGCTGCAACGGCGAAGCTCATCGGTGGAATCTACGCTGTCCGGCTGCCATCGTCATCGGCGGCCGGGAGCGAAGCGACCCTTCAGGGGTCTTGGCGCGAACGGGGATCGGCGGGAGCCGATCCCCGTTCTGCTTGCGCCCCTAGAAGGATGGAGCGTGCCGGGATCGAACCGGCGACCTCCGCCTTGCAAAGGCGGCGCTCTCCCAGCTGAGCTAACGCCCCGAACTCGACCGAGTCGCAGCAGTGTAAAGGAGGCTAGTGCAGAGGCTCGTTGCGGTCGTCGACCGGGGCGCGCACGCCGCGGTCCTGGAGCGCCCGCAAGCCTGCGCTGAAGGTCTGCGTGGTCTCTCGGCGGCCGCGGCCGCTCTGCTCGAGGCGACGAATCCGAGTCTCGAGCGCGTCGAGCTCGGGGGTCGGCGGTGTCTCCCGCGCAACCACGGCTCGCTCGCGTGCGGCGAGCTGCAACTCCCGCTCGGCAAGCGCGTCGCTTCGGGCGGCGAGTTCCGAGCGGGTCCTCACGAACGCCAGCTCTGCGGAGCGCAGCTCCTCGAGCCTGGCCTCGCCGCGCGCGGCTTCGTCGTGCTCGTCGGCTCGTGCCTGTTCCTGCTCGAAGAGAGCGGAGTCGCGGTCGGCAAGTGCACGCTCGAGTGCGCTCAGCTCCTCGGCTCGGCGGTCCAGCCCGGCCTCCCGTGCGGCGAGAACGGCCTCCCCGGACTCGAGCGCAGCCCGCCCTGCCGTGAGCTCATGCTCGCCGGCGTTGTCACTCGCGGTCGCAAGAGAGCTGTCGACCTCGGAGTGCGCCGCCTCGGTCTCGGCCAGCCGCGCCTCCCGAGCATCGAGCTCGGCGACGCGTGCGTCGAGCTCCTCAGCTCGGGCCGCGAGCGCCTTCGCTGCGGCCTGTCGTGTCTCCGAAGCGTCCGGCTCCGACGCACGATCTCCATCGATGGCAGGCCCGGCGGGCGGCTGCTCTTTCGCTTGGGCGAGCTCCTGCTCGCGAAGCGCGAGCGTCGCCCGCACCGCAGCGAGCTCCGAGCACAGCTCCTCGACGGTCGCCCGCTCTTTCTCATCGCTGCGAGCTGCGCGCGCGGCCTGCGCCTCGGCGAGCCACGAGCCCACCGCCTTCAAGCGCGGGCTCTTGGCCGTGGCCGCTGCGAGAGCCTGCTCTCGCTTCTCGACGCGCGCGAGTGCCTGGTCGAGCTCGCGCTCGCGGTCTTGGACGTGCGCAACGCGGTCGGAGAGAACGGCTTTCAGCGACTCGATCTCCGCAGCCGCCTCGAGCCGCTGCCGCTGCAGCGCTGCGCGTTCCGATTCGACGTCGGACGCTTCGTTCTGTCGGTCGAGCAGACCTCGTAACCGGCTCACGCGCCGAATCGTACTAAGCGGCGCGGTCGAGCCTGTCCTCGGCGCGGGCGCGGCGCACGATGTCCTCG
>JANDLU010000065.1 GCA_024330215.1 Candidatus Gaiellasilicea maunaloa | reverse complement strand
CATCGGACCGGAAATTGGCAGTCCCGCGCGACGCCGACTCGCGGATCGGGTTCGGGCGCGGGCGCCGAAGGCGGTTAGCGGCTGATGGCCCCTCCGCCACGTACGACCGTGACGACCGTCACGGGCGACATCTCGCCCGAGGAGCTCGGCGTCACGCTGCCCCACGAGCATCTCCTCTGCGACCTGCATCGCATCACCCGAGTCCCAGACGGCATCCTGCACGACCCTGAGCTAGCCCTCCGCGAAATCGCCCACTTCAAGCGTGCAGGCGGCTCGACGCTCGTCGACACGACTAGCCTCGGGCTCGGGCGCCGGCCCGCCCTCATCAAGTCGATCTCGGAGGAATCCGGCATCAACGTGGTCATGGGGTCCGGCTGGTACCGCGATCCGTACCTACCGCCTGAGATCACCACGCGCTCGACGGACGATCTGGCGGCGGAGATCGTCCGCGACCTCGAGACGGGCGTCGACGGGGTGAGAGCGGGGATCATCGGCGAGGTCGGCTCGGACCGCGACTTCATTTCTCCGGCCGAGGAGCGAATTCTTCGCGCCGCCGGACGCGCACACCTGGCGACCGGGGCGACGATCACGACGCACTCGATCCGTTGTCCGCTGGGCATCGACCAGCTCGCAATCCTGGATCACGAGGGGGTCGAGCCCCACCGTGTCATCATCGGCCACTGCGACTCGCACGGGGACGAGGACTACCACGCCGCGGTCGCCAAGGCCGGCGCGTGGGTCGAGTTCGACCTCATTACCGGCCGCTCGGGCTACGAGGTTGAGCGGCGCCTCCGCTGGATCCTTCGTTTGGCCGAGTCCGGATACCTCGACCGGCTACTGCTATCCAGCGACGTGTGCAACAAGTCGCATCTCCACGAACACGGCGGCAGCGGTTACGACTTCGTGGTGTCGGCATTCGCCGAGATGCTTCGCGACGCCGGCTTCGGAGACGCGGAGTTCGAGCAGTTGTTCGTCGTGAACCCACGTCGAGCGCTCACGGGCTATCCGTAAACGATCCGTCGCTCTCCGCCGGCAGCAGATACGCCCGCTCCGGGTTCCAGGAGATCCAGGAGGTGTCGTCCGCCGGCCGCGGATCGAATCGATCCTCCAGGCGGATAAGCATCACGATCGGTGTGCCGTCACCGAGAGTCCCTTGACATCGCACGACGGCGCCCTGGAACGTTTCCTGGCCGAGCCGCACGCGCAGCCCTTCACCGGAGTTCGGAGGTGCCGCGTGCAGCGTGATGTGCTCCGGACGGATCATCAGGCTTGCCGCCGTCCCGGGGTCCGGCCGGTATGACGCCTTCGCTGCGCGGCCTCGCTCGCCGCCCGCGAACCTCACGTCGAACGACCCGCCGTCGGCGGCTTCCACCGTGCAGGGGAGCAGGTTCGCTTGTCCGATGAACTTCGCCACGAACAGCGTCTCCGGCTCGAGGTAGATCTTCTCAGGCGAGGCCAGATGCTCGACGACGCCGTTTCGCATGACAGCGATGCGGTCGGACATCGTGAGCGCCTCGTTCTGGTCGTGTGTTACGTAGACGAAGCTGATGCCGGTCTCGCGCTGGATTCGCTTCAGCTCGAACTGCATCTCCTCGCGCAGACTCAGATCGAGCGCGCCGAGCGGCTCGTCGAGGAGCAAGACAGCCGGCCTGTTGGCCAGGGCGCGAGCAAGCGCGACCCGCTGCTGCTGCCCACCCGACAGCTCGCGGGGCTTGCGGGCGCTGTACTCGTCAAGGCGGACCGTCTCCAGGAACTCACGGACGGTGGCGTCGACCTCGCGACGGCGAAGCTTCTTGCGCCGCGGACCGAACGCGACGTTGTCGTAGACCGTCATATGCGGGAACAGCGCATAGTTCTGGAAGACGAGATTGGTTTTCCGTCGGTAGGGCGGGAAGGATCCAGCGTTCTCGCCCTCGATCAGGATGTGGCCCGAGGTGGGCTCCTCGAAGCCTGCCAGCATGCGCAGCGTCGTCGTCTTGCCGCACCCGCTCGGGCCGAGCATTGAGAAGAACTCGTTCCGCACGATGTCGAACGTCACACCGTCGACCGCAACGGCGAGATCGAACACCTTCCGCACGTTGACCAGGCTCATCGCGGGCGCCTCTGTGTCGGTGCCGGCTCCAGCCGGATCGCCGTTCGTCGTTTTCGCCGAGCCGCGAGTTCCTATGGCGCTGTGCCGAATCATGCGCTCGACAGTTGTTTGATGCGAGCGAGGTAGTAGCTCAGGGCGGCCGCGGCCGCCGTCAGCAGAAGGAGCATGAAACTGAGGGCGGTGCCGACGCCCCAGTTGCCGTTGTCGAGGATTTGGTCGGAGATCGCGCTGCCGATCATGTAGCCCCCCGTCCCGCCCACCATCGTAGGCGCGATGAACTCCGAGAACAGCGGGATGTACACCAGGATGATCGCGATGAAGATGCCGGGGGCGGCGAGCGGAAGGATGATCCGCGTCAGTCGCGTCATGAAGCCGGCCCCGAGATCGTTCGCCGACTCGAGCAGGCTCAGGTCGATCGCCTTCATCGCGGCGTACACCGGGATCGTGGCGAAGGGTATGAACGTGACCGACAGGACGATGATCACGGCGGCGCGGCTGAACAGCAGGGCGTCGATTGGGTCATCGAGGCCGAGTCGCTCGAGGCCGGAGTTGATGACGCCCTGCCGGCCGAGGAGGATGCGCCAGGCGTAGACCTTGGTTATCGTCGGCGTTTGATCCGCGAGGACAAGCAACAGCAGCAGCGGCATCTCCAACCGGTCGGCTCGGAACGCGAGGATGTAAGCCAGTCCGATGCCGATCGCGAGGGTGATCACGAGCGAGGTGGTGGCGATGAACGCGCTCGTCACGAGGACCTGGCGATAGAAGTCCGTCGTGAGCACCTGCTCGTAGTTGTCCAACGTTGGTCCGCCCGGGCCGCTGATTCCGGTGATCGACGGCGGGCGTAGGCTCACGACCAAGAGGTAGGTCATCGGTGCGATCAGCAGGACGAGCAGCAGGCCGACAGGGAGCACGAGGTACTTGGCCGGGTGGCCGTGGAGCCGGCGCCGGCGGCGCCATGAGCGTCGTGGCTCGGCGACGCTAACCATCGGTTCGCTCTGTCGTGGCGAGTCCAGGCAGGAGAGGGGCGGCCGCGGATCGCCCGCCGGGCCGCAGTCGCAGGAGGTACCAAACCAGGAACGTCAGCAGGATCTGTACGCCGAGGACGAACGTGGAGACGGCGTTGACGATCGGGAGAGCCCTGGCGTGCTCCACGTTCGAGTACACCCAGATCGGGAATGTCGTCTCGAACCCCGCCGTGAAGAAGCTCAGCGTGAAGTTGTTGAACGACCATGCGAAGACGAGCAGCGCGGAGGCGACGAGCGAAGGGATGAGTTGCGGCAGGACGATGCGCGCTAGCACGGTGCGCGGCAGTGCGCCCAGGTCCAGCGCCGCTTCTTCGATGCTGCGGTCGAAGCGGATCAGGCGCGCGGAGACGATCGCGGTGACGAGCGGGAAGCTTGCCATGATGTGGACGGCGCCGATCGTCTTCAGTGAGAGGGGGATCGAGAGCGCGCTGAAGAGCAGGAGCGCTCCAACGCCCATCACGAGCCACGAGACCACAAGGGGAGCCCCGACGAGGCCTGCGACCGCGCTCTTCAGACGAAACCGGAACCGCGTCAGCCCGAACGCCGCAAGCGTCCCAACGGTCACAGACAGTGGAACAACGGCGAGCGCGACGAGCAGGGAGTTTCCGACTGCTTCACGTACGTCCACGTCGTCAAGTGCAGCGGAGTACCACTCGAAGCTGAAGCCCCGGAAGGGCAGCGCGACGATAATCGAGTCGTTGAGGGAGAAGGCCGCGAGGATGAACAGCGGCACGTACAGGAGGGCGAACACCGCTGCGACGAACACCCACATTGAAATGGTGGGGACGAGCTTGAGCCGTGTTGGTAGCGAGCTCAACTGGTCACGGTGTGACGTGAGTGAGGGCGGCTGCATCGAAACCGGCGGGGGAGAGCGTTTCCTCCCCCACCGGTGCACGATGCGCGGATCGCGGTTTTGCGGAGGCGGTTGAACGCCTCGCTTCCGGCGGTCTGCACAGACGCTACGGGTCAGCCGCCCGCTCTGATCTGATTCCACGTGTCGACCCACTCGTTGTAGTTCGGCGGCGTGATCTGCACGATCGCGTTGTCGAGCAGCTTCTGGTCGAGTCCGCCGGCGCGTGCGATGATCGCCTGCGAGAGCAGCCCCTTCGACTTCGTGTTGGCCACGAGAGGCCGGTTGTACGTGCGCACTTGCAGCACGCCCGCATACGGCGAGGAGAACCAGTTCAGCAGCCGGTACGCGCCTGCGATGTTCTTCGCGTCCTTCGCGATGCCCAGCCCGCACACGACGACCATCGTTCCTTCCTTGGCGTTGACCTGCCTCACGGGGATGTTCTCGTCCTTCATGCGCTGCGTGAAGTCCGGGAAGCCCTGGGAAGCTGCGATCTCGCCGCTGCGGTACAGGTTCAGCCAGTCCGCGTCGCCGGTGTAGAACGTCCGGAACTGCGAGCGGTGCTCGCGGTAGTACGCGCGGACCTTCGCGAGATCGGCCGCCTTGAAGTTGTTGTACGGGGTCTTGTAGCCGAGCGCAAGCGCGGCCAGGCCGACGATGTAGTGCGGCAAGCCGCGGATCGTCACCTTGCCCTTGAGCCTCGGGTCCTCGAAGAGCTGCTTGTAGCTGTTGAGCGCGAACGGCACCTCTTGAGGGTTGTAGATCAACGGCGCGGTCGTCGCGTGGCTCGGGACCATGTAGAGCCGATTGTTGGCCCTCACGCCGGCCACCTTGGTGCGGAACTGCAACGACAGCGTCTTCCAATGTGTCAGGCGCTTGGTATCAAGTGGGAGTAGCTGGTTCGCATCGACGAGCAGCGTGGTGTCCCGGGTACACACCTCGACGACGTCCGCGTCGAACCCGGCGATCAGCTTGGTTCGAATCTCGTCCGACCCCGCGGCCACCGAGACATTGACCTTGAGCCTCGGGTTCGCCTTCGTGAACGGGCCCAGCATTGCCTCGGCAACCATGTCCTGGAACGCAAAGATGGTGACTTCACCAGGCGCGGGCGCTGCCTGCGAAGTTCCGGCGGCGCCGGCAATGACGGCAGCGGCGCAAAGCACGAGAATCCATGCTGTGGATGCACGCCATGGCCTCCAGCGGCGGGAGCTAGCTCGGAGCTTGCTCACAGTCTCCTCCGTTTCGTTGAGCCGACCACACCAGGCTGATGCCCGATGTGTGCCGTACTGAGGGCCAACATACAAGAGCGAATCCTCGCCCGCAAGTAAACAGTCGACGGTTGACACCCATGGCTTCTCTGACTAGTCTCGGGTTCGGTGCCGCCGAAACGCGAAGCCAGTGCGCCATCGTTGGGCCGCTCGTAGAGCGCCCTGGGAACGTGTTTCGCTGCCCCGTTGATGAGTCTGCCGAGGCAGATGTGCCTCGGTTGACGACGGGCCCGAGCACGGCAGACGCCGCGTGCTGATCGTCTCCGGCGAAGAGCTGCGGGAGCTGCTCACCATGGAGGACTGCGTCGATGCGCTCGCGCTCGCGCTCGTGGAGTTCTCGCAGGGCCGGGCGGTTGTCCCCGGCCGAAGCTATCTCACTGTTTCTGAAGGCAACGGGCGCGTCGCGATCATGCCGGGAGCGCTGCCGCGATCCGAGGCGCTGGGCGTCAAGCTCATGTCCCGATTCGCTGACAACGCCGCGCGCGGCCTGCCGGACGTGAGCGGCCTCGTCGTGCTCCACGACTACGCCACCGGCATGCCGCTCGCGGCGATGGACGCGGCATACATCACGGCCGTGCGAACTGCGGCGGCGTCAGCACTGGCGACGAAGCACCTCGCCCGACCTGATTCGAAGACGCTGGCTATCCTCGGCGCCGGCTCGCTTGGCCGGGCGCACGTCTGGGCGATGTTGGCGGTCTGCCCGGTGCGGACGGTCCGCGTTTGGTCGCGGACGGCCGAGTCGGCGGAGCGTTTCCGGCGGGACGTGGAAACCGAGCACAGCGTGCTCATTGAGGTGTGCGCGACCGCGCGCGACGCCGCCGACGGCGCCGACATCGTGTGCACGACGAGTTCGGCGACAAGTCCGATTCTGAAAGGGTCGTGGCTCGCTCCGGGCGTGCATGTCAACGCCGTTGGGGCACACGGCGCAGACGCTCGCGAACTCGACGGCGAAGCTATCGGGAAGGCGAGAGTCGTGGTCGACTCGATGGAAGTAGCGACGCGGGAGTGCGGCGAGATCGTGCTTGCCGTGGCCGAGGGCCGCCTGAGCGTGGACGATCTTGTCGGCGAGCTCGGCGAGGTCATCGATGGGAGGAAGCAGGGGCGCTTGGCGCCCTCGGACATCACGATCTACAAGTCGCTGGGGATCGCCGTCCAGGACGTCGCCACGGCTTCGCTGGTCTACCGAAAGGCGCTCGCGCGCGGAGTCGGAACCGAGGTCGAAATCGCGGTGCCGGGCACAGTTGCCGGTGGCCGAGACGTCGACCGGCGACCGTTCATGAGCCCAGCACAGAGAGCAGCCCGTCACACGACCCATGGAGGTGGAGGTTGCCGGTAGAGGTACCGGGCGGCAATGGCGCGACGTATCGCGTCTTCGACGTCCACCAGCACATGCCGCCGGTTCGCCCCGACGGCGACCCCGAGCCGACGCCGGAGAAGCTGCAGAGCCGGATCAGCCTCATGGACGACTGGGGCATCGACTGGGCGTGCCTGCAGGCGCCCGGCGGATGGCCGCCCACGGTGACGAGCAGGGTCGTCAACGAAACGCTCGTCGCCTATCGCTCGTCCCATCCCGACCGCTACATCGCCGCTATCGGCACCGTCCACGCCCTGGGTGGTCGCCGCGAAATCGAGGAGCTCGAGCGGATCGCGGAAGAGCCGCTCCTCGATGGCGTGGCGTGGCATCACAAGCTACAGGGCACCAACATCGACCATCCGGCCATGCTGGACGCACTACGCATCTGCCAGGAGGCCGGCCTGCCGGCGTTCATCCATTGCTGGCAGGACTCCGGCCCGCCGGAGTTCCCGTGGCGTCTCGCCGACCTGGCCGAGAAGTTCCCTGCGGTCACGTTCCTCGCGCTCGACTCGATGTCGTCGATGGTGCACACCGGATGGCTCGTGCAGATCGCGAAGCACCACCCGAACATCTGGTTCGACACGGCGATGCTCTCGACAAGCGGGAAGGTGCTGGAGTCGATCGTCAACCAGATCGGAGACGATCGCGTCCTCCTCGGCTGCAATCCGTTCGGCGAGAACGCGAACTTCAACTACCCGGCGCCGATCTACGACGTCCTCTACGCATCGTTGCCGAGCGAGAGCAAGGAGAAGATCCTGTCCCTCAACGCCCTCCGGCTCCTGGGCATCGACATGCCTGATCAGACCGCCTCGGGAAACAGCGTAGGGGAGGCCCCAGCCACGTAATGCCGGCGCCACTCGAGATCGCGAGCTACCACTGTGTCGACGTCCGTTTCGGGCCGGCAGGATCCTTTCGGAACGGCATCCTGGAGCTCGAACGCGAACGGCTGCGCGAGCTCGCGCGCGACGAGCCGCCGATCGTCGACGTCGAGATTACGCTTGTCCGCCCTGGCGACCCCGTTCGCCTGGTCAACGTCCTCGACGTCGTCGAGCCGACGGTCAAGATCGACAGGCCGGAAGCCACGTTCCCCGGATCGCTCGGCTTCGACACGAAGGCGGGTGTCGGCCGGACGAACCGCGTGGACGGCCTGGCGATCATCTCGATGGCCGACTTCGGCCCGACCCGGAACGCGACGCTCCTGAAGGACCTGCCGCTTGCCGTCATCGACATGTCGGGGCCGGCAGCGCCGTACTCGCCCTGGTCCAAGACGCGAAACGTCGTCGTTGCGTACTCGTTCGCGGCAGGGGCTTCGCTCGAGGCCGCCGCCCGCACCGCGCGCCGGGCGACGCTTCGGATCGCGCAGGAGATCGCAGAGGCCACGCGCGGCGCGATGCCTGATGACTCGCTGGTCCTCGATGACGGCACGGCCGAGGCGAGTGACGACCTACCCGCGATCTGCGTCGTGCTGCAGCTCGGGGCGGAGGGTGCCGTCTACGACACCTTCCTCTACGGCCAACCGATCAATGAGTTGGAGCCGCGGGTGCTAGCACCGTCCGAAGTGCTTGACGGCGCGCTCGTGAACCAGGCGTTCAACTGGGCTGCGGTGCGCAACCCGACCTACGTCTATCAGCGCAGCCGCCTGTTGCTTGCATTGAGCGGCATGCACGGGAAGACGTTGCGGTTCGCCGGCGTCGTCGTCGGAATCAGCTATCTCGAGTCCGCTCTCGACAAGGAGCGTGTCGCGCGGCTCGCCGCGGAAGCCGCGGCAAGCCTGGGCGCCGATGGGGCGATCGTCGCCACGTTCTCGTCGGGCTATTCCCACGCCGACGCGATGCTCACCTGCCGGGCGTGCGAGGCGGCGGGAGTCCGGACGGCCATCATCGTCGCCGAGACGGACAGCGGCCTGTTCGACCACGTGGAGGAGGCCGACTGCATCGTGAGCGTGGGAAACATCGACGAGCCGGCACCGCAATGGCAACCTGAAGCGATCGTCGCGCCGCCGGGGTCAGCCGCCGCGTCCGAGCTGCCGAGCCGCCTCTCGATCGCGAGCTACGTCGGAGCCGCAGTCCAGACCGGCGACGCGCAGCTCACGATGGTGCCGGCGTGAAAGTCCTGCATTACGTCAATCAGTTCTTCGCGGGAATGGGCGGTGAGGATGCTGCAAGCACGCCGCCGGTGCTGATCCCGGGAGCCGTCGGCCCGGGACGCGGGCTCGGGCTCGAGATCTCGGCGACGCTTGCCTGCGGCGACGACTACTTCGCCGAGCATGAGGACGACGCGCTCGGGCAACTACTCGCCTGGCTCGACGAGGCTCGACCAGACGTGCTCGTGTGCGGCCCGGCGTTCGGATCCGGCCGGTACGGCTACGCGTGCGGAACGCTTGCGCGCGAGGCATTCCGGCTCGGGATCGTGTCGGTCTGCGGCATGGATCCGCAGAACCCGGGTGTGCTCGCGGCGCAGGGGAAGGCGTACATCGTCCCGACCTCGGCGAACGTTGCCGGAATGCGAGACGCCCTGCCGAAGATGGCCGCGCTGACGGTCGCTCTCGCGGCCGGCGAGGATCCGTCGGCTGCTGGGCCCTTCCTGCCGCGGCACGTCCGCCGCAATGCCTTCGCGGCCGAAACCGGCGCCGATCGTGCGGTCGAGCTGCTCTTGGCCAAGATCGCCGGCGACACGCGTTCCGAGATCCCGATCCCGGATCCCGGCCGGATCCCGCCCGGCCCTGTCCTCGACATCGCCGCGGCCACGATCGCGCTCGTGACGGAGTCGGGCTGCGTTCCCAGGGGGAACCCCGACCAGCTGCCCTCGCGGCACGCGCGGTCGTGGCACCGCTACGCGATCGACGGCGTTGCGTCGCTCTCCCCGGAGCACTACGAATCCGTCCACGGCGGTTTCGAGCTGGGCGCCGCTAGCGAGGATCCCAACCGCCTGGTACCGCTCGACGCGCTCAGGCAGCTCGAAGCTTCGAGGCGCGTCGGGACGGTCCACGGCTGGCTCTACACGACCACAGGCAACGGCACACCCGTCGCCGCCGCGGCGCTGTTCGGGCAGGCGATCGCGGCGGAACTGAACGAGGAGGGGGTCGACGGTGTCATCCTCACCGGCACCTGAGGAACGGGCACGCGCTGCGTCGCAGCGCTCGCCAGTGCTATCGAGCAGTCAGGGTTGCCGGCGGTGGTCATCACCGCGCTCCCGTCTATCGCTTCGATGGCGGGAGCGACCCGCGTCCTCCGGGGAATCGCAATCACGAATCCAGTGGGCGACCGCAGCTTGACGCGCGAGCAGGAGGTCGAGTTGCGTCGTGCGATCACCGAGCGAGCGCTGACGATGCTCGAGACCGAGTTTTCGCGCCGGTCGGTTTGGGAGCTCAAGCCGGGCGAGGCGACGACGACCCCTTGATCGAGCCGCGGATCATTGCAGCCACGTTCGTGCTCGAGCACGTCCCGGATCTCGTCCGCTACGGATCGAAGCCGTCGCGCTCGGAGGAACAGTTCGCGACCGCCGCCGGCAAGGGCCGAAGCTACGACGACGCCGTCTGGTACCCCCCAAACCAAGTGTTCATCGGCAATCTCTCGCCCGACGCGCTGCGGGACCTGTCCCGGCCCTGGTGGGCTCACCCCGGCGATGCGCACGCGGTCGGCCCGTCCGGCGAGATCATGGGCCAGTCCCAGTTCTACGAGCTCCTCGCTCGCCTCGACGTCTTCGAGCTCGTCGAGCTCGGGCAGTCGGCGGCGGTCGGGCCGAACGACCTCCCGCTCTTCGACGCTGGGCAGCAGATCGGGGTCTTCCACGGCGCGCACGAGGAGGACGAATCGTTGAGCGCGCGAGTCTTGCTCGAGAACCTCGCCTGCAAGGCGAGCGGCGTGCACGCCCTCGACTTCCTACTGAAACAGAAGCGCATCGACCCCGAGGGGATCACCTACTGCATCGGGGCGGGCGAGGAGGCTGTCGGCGACCGCTATCAGCGAGGAGGCGGAGGCATCGGCCGCGCGATCGCAGAGGCATGCGGGCTCGAGCAAGCGGGCGGCGCCGACGTGAAGGCTTTCTGCGCCGGGCCGATCCACGCTCTCGTGGCTGCGGCGACGCTCGTCGCGACCAGCGTACATCGCCAAGTCGCGGTTGTCGCGGGCGGCTCGCTGGCGAAGCTTGGGATGAAATTTCTCGGCGCGCTCCAGACTGACGCGCCGATCCTTGAAGACGTCCTTGCTGGGATGGCCATCGTCGTCGGCCACGGTGCGCCGTCCGACCCGGTGATCCGCCTGGACGCGGTCGGCTTTACGTCGCCTCGTAGCGGCCACTCGCAGCAAGCAGTGCTCGAAGAACTCGTCGCAGAACCACTCAGGCGACTCGGCAAGGGACTCCGCGACGTCGGCGTCTACGCGGCGGAGCTCCACAACCCCGAAATCACGGAGGCCGCAGGTGGCGGAGACGTGCCCGATCGGAACTACAAGATGCTCGCCGGACTAGCGGCGGTCAACGGAGACATCGAGCGGGAGGCGATGACCGAGTTCGCGATCGCGCACGGACTACCCGGTTTCTCGCCGACTCAGGGCCACATCGCGTCTGCCGTCCCCTGGGTGCCGCACGCGCTCAAGAGGTTCGAGGACGGAACGCTGGAACGCACGATGCTGCTGGCAAAGGGAAGCCTGTTCCTGGGGCGGATGACGAAGATGTGGGACGGAGCTTCGATCACACTGGAGGCCAAAAATGCCGATTGATGCAACTGCTGAGAATTTCGACATGCACGCGACGCAGGGGAACGTCCTCATCGACTTTTGGGGACCGCGCTGCCAGCCGTGCTTGCAGATGATGCCGAAGATCCTCGAGGTCGAAACGGCCGCCGATGGAGCGTTGACCGTTCTGAAGGTGAATGCGCCGGAGAACAGAGAGCTTTGCCGGCGCCTGGGCGTCATGAGTCTGCCGACGTATGTGTTCTGGCAGGACGGACAGGAGGTTGGCCGGCTTTCGGGGAACCCGACCGAGAGCGAGATCGCGACCACAGCCGCGCGGCTGTACAAAGGAGAGGACTCTTGAGCGTCGAGTTCGCAGGATCGAAGTGCATCGTGCTCGGGGAGCGGGACAGCGTTCCCGGCGAGGCCATCGCCAAGTGCCTGGCAACGACCCAAGCGGACGTCATCCTCGTCAAGACGGAATGCTTCGTCTGAACGGCGGCCGGTGCGATGGACCCTGACAATCAGCAGCTGATCAAAGAGTTGGCCGCGACCCACGGCGCCGAGAACATCGTCGTGGTGCTTGGAGCGACGGACGCGGAAGCGCTCCAGGTCGCGGCCGAGACGGTCACGCTCGGCGATCCAAGCTACATGGGTCCATTGGCGGGGGTCCCGTTGGGACTCCAGGTGTTTCACATCTTCGAAGATGCGGTGAAGGAAGCCGTGAGCCCTGAGGTGTATGAGGAGGAGATCGGCTTTCTCGAGATGACGCTGGACGGCGAACTCGTGCGGACGACGATGGAGGCATTCCGGGCCGGCGGCTGACAGCGGCGGCCCGGAAGCGGCCGGTGGCGTCAGTGCTCGTGAGGCGTGAGGTCGCCGTGCAGCGGCATGTGCCGGTGGAAGACGCCCTCGTTGTGCAGCCGCTGGTGCAGGCGGTTGTGGGCAGCTTCGAGCGTCGCGCGCATCTGCCTGAAGCGGTCGGCGGCGGCCCGGGGCGCGAGCGTGTCGACGTAGGCCAGCGCGCCTTCGATTTGCCGCAGGACGGCCATGGCGTCCCCGTTTGCGAAGAGCGGCTTGTCGCCGACGATCGCCTGGACGGCGCTCGTGTGCGCCGCGAGCTCGCCTTCGATGGCGCGATAGCTTCCGCGGACGCGTAGCGCGATCCACGTCGAGTCCGTGACCTTCACCCGCGTCGACCCGCTCGCCGTGCTCGCAGCGCCGCCTGTCACCGAGTCGACGGTTAGCCCGCCCGCGACGACCTCGACCTCGTCGATCGGGAGGCGCACAGACTCGACGCGCCACGTCACGTCGACCGTGCCGCCAGTGGGCGGGAGTTGGATCCGGCTCCCCGGAGGACGCCCCTCGACGAGCAGCTCCGTGAGCGGCCCGACGGTGACGAAGGTGTTACCGGCGCGCATGGCGTCCATCCAGGCTTCGTAGGTGAACTCGCGGTCGCCGAGGTGCGCGTACGTGCGGATGCCGCCGAGGAGCGACGAGGCGGCCATCTTGTCCGACCCTGCGCACAGCGGGACGTGGTATCCGAGGTTCAGGTACCGGTACCAGTCCGCGATCCCGTAGGGGTTTATCTGCGGGTGCGCGGGATTGAAAGGGTTGAAGGTCATCATCTCGACGGCGTTGATCAGCGCGAGGACGATGTCGGCGGCGCGCTCGAGCTGAGGGTTCGGGGCGTGGGGTAAGACCGTCAGGCCGCCCTGATCCAGGCAGCGCTGCGCCCACTCGGCCATCGTCACCTCGAGCGCGTCTCCCACCGCGGACTCTGTGGGACCGCCCGTGCAAAGGGGATGGATCATCTCACCGCGGTAGCCGAGCAACGAGATGTGGCCCAGGACCTGCATCCGGTTCTCCGTTCCGACGCGCACCAGAAACTCGCCGTCGCCGCCGAACTCACGTGCGCCGAACGTGGTCTTTCCGTCGAAGTCCGACACGTTGCTGTACATCTCGCCCCACTGGCTGGCGAGCAGGTTCACGACGTTCACGCCCTCGGCCTTCCCCTCCAACAGCGCTGTCTGTGGGCTGAGGAAGTGCACGTGCGTGTCCGCCGTCACCCAACCGGCCTCCCGCCAGCGGAGCACGCGCTCGAGCTCGAATGTCACGGTGTCGGTGTCCGCCGTAACCTCGATCGACGTCCTGATCGGCGTGACCTCGTGCCCGCGCGTGATCTCCACGAAGACGGTCCCGAGCGGCAGGTCGACCCGGCAGTGGCCGTCGACGTAGGCGTACTGGTTGTCCAGGTTCGCGTACTCGCCGTAGTTGTCCTCGAACCAGTAGGTGTTGACCTTACGGTGCCGGCCGTTCGGCGGGAGATACTCCCCGGAGGAGCCGTGGAGGTGGAGCCGCGCCGGCGCCGGCCGCTTCGTGTCCTTCTCGACGATGCGGATCTCGACGGGCCGACGAGCCGGCTGGACGGACAGAGCATCGGCAGCGTGACTGGCGTCGGCGAGGTCGTACGACACCAAGCCATCCCGCGTGCCGACGTAGAGCTTCGCGCCGGGGTGGGCTGCGTACTCCACCAGCACGGCATTCGAACTGCGCACCGGCTGGACGACCGGCTCGGGCGAGTGCCATGCCTCGGCGTCGTAGTCGAGCGCTGCGCGCGCGGAGATGACCGACCCGAGATCGATCGCGATGTCGTCGAACTCGCCGAGGGCGTTCAGTTGCGCTCCCTCCGGGAGGGTCAGACGCAGCTTGCGTCGGACCTGAGGCCGGAGCGGGTGATCCGTCAGCTGCGTGGCGCTGATTGCGTAGATCACCGCCGGCTCATCACGTGGCGTCAGGAGGATCTGTGCGATCAGCTTCTCCGGGCTGGGATTCGGGAGCGCATACAGCCAAAGCTTCTCCGGCACGTTCTCGCGCCCGGATACGACGCGCGTCTCGCCGATCCCGTAGACCGCGCGCGGCTCGCCGGTTCCGTAGATCCCCGATGGCCCGCCGATCGCGTCAGCCTCGCTCGAGGTCCCGGCCGTGATGAGTGCTTCATTCACGGTCCGGAAGACACGGGGCCTGGCGTGAGGCACGGCCGCGAAGGCGCTGGCGCCCCACATGATCCGGCTCTGCTGAATGGCGAAGCGGCGCAGGATGCGAGCCGTGGTCTGATCGCCGTCGGCGTAGACGAGCGAGTAATCCGCCGCGTGGTCACCCAGCTCGTTGCCGTCGACCCGGTAGTCTGCGAATCCGGGTTGGTAGTCCGTCACGCGATCCGGCACCACGTGTACGAACACCAGGTAGGTCGCGCGCAAAGAGTCGACCGCGATGGTGATCGGCGTGTCGCCGAGCAGGATGACGTTTGGCTGCTTCGCGCGGCCAAGCTGGAACGGAATGCCGGCGAACGCCGACTCTCCGTGTAGGTCGGTCAAGTCCGCGGGCGTGCGCAACGCCTTCGGCAGCGTGCTCCGATCCGCGTTGTAGTGGCCCGCGAGATTGACGGGTGCGAAGTGTCCTGATGGTGGGATGCGCATCGAGCCGTCCGTTTACACAGGCCACCAGTCGCGCAGGGCCATCGCCGCTGTATCGACCGCAGCTCGTTCCCCGCTGCCGAGACTCGGAGGAACGTCGAGTTCCGTGGGATCAACCGCGAAGGTGGCGTCGATTCCAGCCAGCTCCTCAACGATCGCCAGCGTGCAGAGTGGCAGGTGATCGAGACTGTAACCGCCTTCCTGGTACAGAATCAGTCGCCCGTCGCACGCGTTCTGCGCGACCTGCTTCACGCGTGCGGTGAGCCCGCGAAAACCCTCAGCAGTCACGCTCATGCGACGCAGCGGATCGGATGCCGCTGGGTCTTGCCCGGCCGATACAAGCACGAGGTGCGGCCGAAAACTCGTTAGGACCGGGCCGACGACACGATCGAACGCGTGCAAGTCACCATCGTCGCCAGACCCAGGAGGAAGAGGCACGTTGACGGTTCGGCCTTCACCGGCGCCCTCACCTGTCCGGTGGACGTCTCCCGAGCCGAACGGATACAAGCCATCCTGGTGTAGCGAAATGAACAGCACAGAAGGATCCTCGTAGAAGATCGCTTCGGTTCCGTTCCCGTGGTGGACATCCCAATCGATGATGGCGATACGTTCAAAGCCATGCCGGCGTTGCGCCGCTCTCGCTGCTACAGCAACCGCGTTGAAGAGGCAAAAGCCCATAGCCTGATCGGCTGAAGCGTGGTGTCCTGGGGGACGGAGCAGAACATACGTGTTACCCACAGCACCAGACACAACCGCGTCCAGTGCGGCCAGCATTCCGCCAACTGCCACCAAGGCAGACTCCCAGCTATCGGGCCCGACTCGCGCCTCCGGGCCCACCGCCGCGTGTGTGCGCTGCTGACACGCGCCGTCTTCCGTGGCCGCGCGGGCCGGAACCCGAGATAGGTGATCAAGCGCACCTGACCGCTCCAGAACCTGGAAGGTCCGTGTCAGACGCTCCGGGCGCTCGTAATGTGGCACGTCGAGCCACGAACGCGCGGTGGCGTCGAGGAACATTGAACCGTTGTCGTGGCTGAGGCACCGCTCGTCGTATACGAATCCGGTCGAAACGGGAACCTCCACGTACTCATTTCGGGATTGCGCGAGCGGGCAAACTCTCCAGGCAACCCTCGCGATTCTATTCGGACGGCGGGAACGCGCTGGCCACGTTCGTGTCAGCGCGTGTCAGCAGTCGCTCGTCGCGCCCGGTCCTACGGTGTCTTCGCTGCGGCGCGAGACTCGGCTTCCAGTTGCCGTTCAGTCCTTTGGGGACATGCCACGTCGTCGCCCTGGACTACTCGACAAGGTGGGGATCACACCCCTCGAGCATGGGCTGGTCACGAGGGCGTCCCAAGTGTGCGGCAGGCGGCCACCCTCCGAGCCAAGTGGCGGTAACAGCCGTAACGTCGCCGTGACGTGTTCGTTTGCCAACGCAGACAGTTCCCATAGGGCATTGGCTACGTCCGATTCGGCCCTTCACGGGCACTAGGGGGCCCCCGGGCGGGACGCTGGCCACGTGACTGTAAGGCGCAACCGTGCAGATGCGCCACTCCGCCCGATTTTGACCGTATGCTTGGGAGGCAGGGATAAGACGCGACGCGCTGATAAGCACGCCGGAGGTCAAGTGACGACGGCATCCGCGACCTCCATCGGATCCAGCGAAACGTCACGATCCGGGCAGGTTCGCGTTGGCTTCGGCGCCGATGGACGGCTCTACGTGCGTCCCGATTTTGATTGTTTGCTGCCCGAGCGCGCGATGACGTCTTCGAACATGACAACAAAATAGACGGTTTTACAGGTATTTTCTACGGGAGCGACGGGACTCGAACCCGCGACCTCCGGCGTGACAGGCCGAAGGTCGGCCGTCTTTCGGCCGTATAGACGCCGGAGCTTGCGCGCAGTGCCACGTCTTCCTTCGGATGCCTGACCAGGCAGGATGCGCAATCCATGGCCTGTGTGTGGCTCCTAGCCGGGTACAAAACGGGTACGTCAGCTAGGGCACGGGCGGGCACGCGCGTCCAGTGCGAGAACTGAAGAACCGCCCAATTTCGAGCGAAAACGTGCTCGCGTGCCCGCGGATGGACGCGCGTCCCTCACTGGTCATTCCCTCGTAGTGAAGGGGTCATCCTCGGATCCGGGTCAACACGCGACCCGGTCGCGACCGGCAATACGTCGATCAGGGCGAGGTGCTGATACGCGCATCGGCGGGGCACGGCAGGAAGCAGGGCGGACTGGCGCACTGGCGGGCGCACCGAATCGAAAAAGCCTGGAAATCGGCGTGTTCCGACTGGTCTTCAAAACCGGTCCGGTCGTGCAACCCACGGCTTGGTGGGTTCGACTCCCACGCCGCTCCGTCAGACTCTCGAGGATCGACGGCCCGCGGCCGGTGGCCCGCGCTGACGACGGCGCTGTCGACCGAGCGAGCGGCACCTGTGCGAAGTCTGCCGCCCCCGCTCCGGCTCGCCTCGAGTGCGGGAAACGGTGACTCGCGGAACGCTGACTTCCCCCTCCACGTGGTGGTGGCGGCCTCGGCGAGACCGCCACCACCCTCGTCGTCCGCTAGTGTCCTGAGTCGTTAATGCGCTGGCAGTAGGAGGCGAGGCTGTCGAGGAT
>JANDLU010000064.1 GCA_024330215.1 Candidatus Gaiellasilicea maunaloa | reverse complement strand
CCCGGCGATGCTCCTGTTCGTCATCTCCACCCTCGTCGTCTTCCACTTCGCGCTCCCCGAGGGCGCTGACGAGGTCGCTGCCCAGGGACTGCTCTGGGTTGCGCTCGTCTTCACGGCCTTGCTCGGGCTGGCGCGGGCCTGGGCGCCCGAGCGTGAGAGCGGCGCGCTCGAGGGGCTCGTGCTCGCGCCGTGCGATCGGAGCGCGATCTGGCTCGGCAAGGCGGCGGCCGTCTTCGCCTTCCTCTCGGCTGTCGAGCTCGTGGCGCTGCCCGCGTTCGCGCTCTTCTTCGGCTCGGTCGACGCGGCGACGGTCGCCGGCGTCGTCCTGGCGAGCATCGGGATCTGCGCCGTCGGCACCCTGCTCGCCGCGATGGCCGCCGCGAGCCGGACGCGGGAGCTCGTGCTGCCGCTCCTCTTCCTGCCGCTCGCGATCCCGCTCGTCGTCGGCGGCGTCGGCGCGAGCGTGGCGCCCGAGCCGGGCCGTTATCTGGCCTTCCTCGCCCTGTACGACGCGATCTTCTCGATACTGTGCTGGGCGTCCTTTGAGTACGTCGTCTCCGAATAGTCCCGCCTCGAAGAGCCTGGCCGTGACGAACTCCGTCCCGGCGCTCGCTGCGCTTGCGGCGGCGCTCGTCGGAGTCGCGATCGCCTTCGCGTTCTTCGTCGCCCCCGAGGACGCCGATCAAGGGATCTCGCAGCGGATCTTCTATTTCCACGTCCCGATCGCCCTGACCGCGTACGCCTGCTTCGGCTGGGGCGCCTACAAGGGCCTGCTCCTGCTCTGGCGGAAGGACGAGCGGAATGACCTCGAGAGCTACGTCGCGATCCACCAGGGCACGATCTTCGGCTCGCTGACGCTCCTGACCGGCTCGATCTGGGCCAAGGCGTCCTGGGGGCACTGGTGGCTCTGGAGCGAGAATCAGCTCGTCCTCTTCCTCGTCCTCTTTCTCTTCTACTCGGCCTACTTCATGCTGCGCTTCTCGATCGAGGAGGGTCCGCGCCGCGCCAACATCTCGGCCGTCTACGCGCTCTTCGGCGTCGTCCTGATCCCGGTCAGCTTCCTCGCGATCAGGCTCGCCGAGAACATCATTCACCCGACCGTGTTCACGCGCGACGGGCCGCAGATGACAGGCGTCATGTTCCTCACCTTCTGCATAGCCTGGCTTGCGATGTCCGTGCTCGCCTACGCGCTCTACAGACTCGAGCTCCTCGGGAAGCGGCTCGACTCGAACCTGCGCGAGCTACGTGAGCTGCTCACATGAGCTGGGTGACGTGAGCCAGGGCGAGTACGTCGCAGCGGCTTACGGCGTCGTCTTCATCGCCCTCCTCGTCTACGTGGCGATCATCGCGGCGAAGCTCGCACGGCTGGAGCGGGAGACGGCCGAGCTCGCCGAGCTCGCGCGAACCCGGTGCGGCGATGTCTGAGCTGCTCGTCGTCCCGGCCCTGCTCGCCTACGGCGAAGCGGCGTTCGCCTACGCGGGCGAGCTGCGAGGGCCCGGGCTCGCGGGGCGGCTCGCCACCTGGGGCGTGCGGCTAGGCTGGATCGCCCAGACCGCGCTCCTCGTCGGCCAGGCGACCTCGGCGGACGGGTTCCCCTGGGGAACCTGGGCGGGCGCGCTCAACCTGTTCGTCTGGCTCGTCGTCGGCGCCTACCTGATTTGGGGCTGCCGACCGCGTTACCGCCTGCTCGGTCTCGCGGTGATGCCGGTTGCCGCCTTCCTGCTCGGCCTCGCCTGGGTCGGGGGCGGCACCGGACTCGAGCAGGGCGACGATACCGGCATCGTTCTCGCGATCCACGTCGGTCTGATGCTCGCCGGCTTTGCCAGCCTGACCCTCTCGGCCGGAATGGCGGGGCTCTACGTCTGGCAGGAACGGCGGCTGAAGCGGCACGCCCCCCGCGTCCTGCGGGTTCGCGTGCCGCCGCTCGACGCGCTCGACCGGCTCGCGGCTCGGGGCGTCTTGGCCGGTCTCGGGCTGCTTGCGGTCGGGATCGCCGCCGGCGCTTCGCGCTTCGAGCGTGGGGATCTCGACGCCGCGATGGTGGTGACGTTCGCGATTCTGGCGGTCTATGCGATGTTGCTCCTGCTGCGCCACGAAGGCTGGCGCGGCCGCCGGGCCGCGCTGCTCAACCTCTGCGGCTTTGCCCTCGTCGCCATCGTGCTCCCGATCACGCACTTCTCCCAATGAGGCTGACGCTCGTCGGCGTGTCGCACCATCGGGCTCCGATCGAGCTCCGTGAGCGGGTCGCGCTCGACGGCGAGCGGGCGGCGGCGCTGGCGGACAAGCTCGGGCCGGAGGCTGTCGTCCTCTCGACCTGCAACCGCACCGAGCTCTATCTCGCGCGCCCGGATGAAGCCGAGCAGCTGGCGGTTGCAACGCTCACCGAGCTCGCCGGCGACCGGGCGGAGGAGCTCGGCGCCGTTCTCTACCGGCTCGGCGACGAGGCCGCTGCTCTCCATCTCTTCCGCGTGGCGGCCGGGCTCGACTCGCTCGTTCCGGGAGAGGGCGAGATTCTCGGTCAAGTCCGGGGCGCCTTCGAGTCCGGGTCGACGGGGCCTTTCCTCGACCGGCTCTTCCGCCAGGCGCTGCACGCCGGCCGCCGCGTCCGGGTGGAGACGGCGATCGGCGAGAGTCCCGCCTCCGTTCCTGCGGCCGGCGCGGCGCTCGCTCAGCAGGTCTTCGAGAACCTCGCCGGCAAGCGGGTGCTGCTGCTCGGGGCGGGAAAGATGAGCGAGCTGACTGCGCGCAACCTCGTCTCCCGAGGCGCGCACATCGGGGCTGTGGCGAACCGGACACTCGAGCGGGCGCAGGAGCTCGCGGACGCGTTCGGAGCGCGGGCGCTCGGGCTGGACGAGCTCGGAGACGAGCTCGGAGCAGCGGACGTCGTCGTCGCCTCGACGAGCTCCCCCGGGCCGATCGTGCACAAGGCCGACGTCGCGGCGGCACTCCGCTCGCGGAAGGGCAGACCGCTGCTCCTCGTCGATCTCGCCGTTCCGCGCGACCTCGATCAGGCGATCAACGATCTCGACAACTGCTTCCTCTACGACGTCGACGATCTCGAGGCGGTCGTGGCCGAGACGATCACCGGCCGCCGCAGCGAGGCAGCGCGAGCCGAGCAGCTCGTGGCGTCCGAAGGGGATCGCTTTCGTCGCTGGCAGGCTTCGCTCGACGTCGTCCCGACGATCGCCTCGCTGCGCGCGCTCGTCGAGGAGATCCGTGACAGCGAGCTCGAGCGAGCAGGAGCCAGGCTCTCGGAGACCGAGCGAAAGCACGTCGAATCGGTCACCTCCCAGATCCTCGCCAAGTTGCTCCACCTGCCCACGATCCGGATGAAGGAGGCAGCCGCGGCGGCCGATGGGGTGGTCTATGCTGACGTCGTGCGGCACCTATTCGGTCTGAGCGAGGAGGAGCGGCGGGTATGACGGCGCGGTATGTCACGGGCCGTCCGTTGCCGCTCCAGGCACCGACGGCGTTCGTTCGGATTCGGCCCGCAAGTACCCGCGCCTGCGGCGAGTCGAGGCCGTCATCAGCATCGACGGCGGGGTGGCGTCGCTGTGCTCATCCGCGTCGGCTCCCGCGGCAGTAGGCTCGCACTCACCCAGTCGGAGCGTGCCGCCGAGGCGCTGCGCGGACCTAGGGGTGGACAGAGCATCGAGATCGCGCTCGTCCCGATCACCACGGCCGGCGACCGCGATCGCACGAAGCCGTTCGGGCAGATCGGCGAGCGGGGTGTGTTCGTCAAGGAGCTCGAGGAGGCGCTGCTCGCCGGGCGGATCGACGTGGCTGTGCATTCCGCCAAGGACATGACCTCGACGGACACCGAGGGACTTTCCGTCGGCGCCTACCCGGCGCGCGAGGATCCTCGGGACGCGCTCTGCGGCGCCTCGGAGCTCCGGCCCGGAATGCGGATCGGGACGGCCTCGGTCCGTCGGCGGGCGCAGCTCCTCGCGTTCGAGCCGACCCTTTCGATCGAGCCGTTGCGCGGCAACATCGACACGCGCCTGCGCAAGCGGGGTGAGCGCGGCCTCGATGCCGTGATGCTCGCGGCATGCGGGCTCGACCGGCTCGGGCTCGGCCACGAGATCGGGCGTCGGTTCGATCCCGAGCAGCTCCTGCCGGAGGCGGGTCAGGGAGCTCTTGCGCTCCAGGTGAGGGCCGGCGAGGAGGCGCTCGTGGCCCGCGCGGACGATTCCGAGACTCGCCGGCGCGTCGAGGCGGAGCGACACTGCGTTGCGCTCGTCGGCGGCGGCTGTCTCGCTCCGGTCGCAGCGCACCACGACGGTGCGATGCTGACCGCCCTCGTCGCCGACGAGGACGGCACCTGGATCGAGCGACGGGCCGGCACGGATGCCGAGGCGGTCGCGGTCGAGCTGCTCGCGTTCGTGCGGTGAGGGTCCTCGTCACGCGGCCACGCGGCCACGAGGAGGAGCTCGTGCGCCGGCTCGAGGAGCTTGGCCACGAAGCGATCGTCTGCCCGCTCGTCGAGCTCGAGCAGATCGGTGACGACGAGATCGACGTCTCCGCCTACGACTGGGTCGTCGTCACGAGCGTCAACGGGGCACATGAGCTACGGCGGCGGATGCGAGGAACGCCTGCGCGGGTGGCGGCGATCGGAGCGGCGACGGCTGCCGCGCTCGGCGGCGCCGACCTCGTGCCGGCGGTCTCGACTCAGGAAGGGCTGCTCGCGGAGCTGCCTACCCCGGTCGGTAGTGTCCTCTTCGCCGGTGCGGAGGGTGCGCGGCGAGTGCTCGTCGACGAGCTCGGCGCCGACTTCCTGCCGCTCTACCGCACGCACGAGCTCGTTCCGGACGAGCTGCCGGATGCGGATCTCGTCGTACTCGCATCCGGATCGGCGGCACGTGCGTTCGGACGGACCGGTGCGGCGATTCCGGCGGTCTCGATCGGCCCCGAGACGACCGCCGCCGCCCGCACGGCCGAGGTGGAGGTCGTTGCGGAAGCGGCGACGCACGATCTCGACGGCCTCGTCGCCGCGATCGCGTCGGTCGCGCGTTAACCTGACCTCGTGTTCGTCACGTTCCTGAGCGACTTCGGGCTTCAGGACGACTTCGTCGGCACCTGTCACGGCGTGATCAAGCGGCTCGCGCCCGAGACGGAGATCATCGACATCACCCACGGGATCCCGCGTTTGCAGATCCTCCAGGGTGCGCTCGTACTGGCGAACACCGTGCCGTACATGCCGGTCGGCGTCCATCTCGCGGTCGTCGATCCTGGCGTCGGCAGCCAGCGGCGGGCGCTCGCGCTCCGCGACGAGGAGGGGCGGCTGTACGTCGGGCCCGACAACGGCTTGCTCGTGCCGGCCGCCGAGCGCGCCGGCATCGCGGCGGTGCACGAGCTCGCGAACCCCGAGTACGCGCTCGACTCGATCTCGCGCACCTTCCACGGTCGCGACCTCTTCGCACCGGCCGCCGCCCATCTCTCACGCGGGGTGCCGCTCGAGGAGCTCGGCCCGCCGCTCGCGGTCGATGCGCTCGCTCGCCTCGACCTGCCCGAGCCCGAGATCGGCCAGTCGCGCATCGGAGCCTGCGTCCTCTACGTCGACAGTTTCGGGAACGTCGCCCTGAACCTGACCCGCGAGCACGCGACCAGGGTCGGGATCGTGCCCGGCACCCAGGTCGAGCTCGAGCTCGGCGGCGAGCGCGTGTACGCGATCGCGGCGCGGACGTTCGCCGACGCGCGGCCCGGCGACATCATCCTCTACGAGGACAGCTACCGGAACATGTCGGTCGCGATCAGCGGCGGCAACGCGGCCGAGATGCTGCAGGCGCGGGCGGGGCGTTCGCTGCGGATCAACGTCACTCAGCTGTAGAGCCGCACGCGAGCCGCCGGTCTGCAACACTGCCTCGCACAAGGGCGTTCGCGGCACGGTATCACCGGCCCGGACGTCCTTTTTCGCTCTTACTATTTTTCGCTCTTACTAGATCTAAACGGGTTGCTCGGCCTGTTTCGAGCAACCCGTTTAGATCCAGTCGAAGGTCTCCTGGAGGAAGGGCACGAGGAAGTAGAGGAGGAACGCGGCCGAGGCGATCCACATGAATGGATGGATGTCCCGGAGCCGGCCTTGCGCCGTTCTCACGGTCACGTACGCGAGGAAGCCGATTCCGATCCCGTCCGTGATCGAGAAGGTGAAGGGCATGATCATGATCGTCAGCGCCGCGGCGAGGCCGATCCCGAGGTCGCTGAAGTCGATTCCCGCGAGCTTGCGGCGGCCGTCGGCCGGGATTCCTCGCTCCTCGTCCTCGGCCCGCTCCTCCATCTCCGTCAGCGCGGACATCATCAGGAAGCCGACGATGATCAGTGCGGGAGCGGTCGCCTGCGGCGGCACCATCCCGATGATCGGGGCGAAGAACATGAACGGGAAGAAGAGGGCGCCGCAGACGACGGCGACCCACCCCGTCCGGCCGCCGGCGCCCACGCCCGAGGCCGACTCGATGTAGGTCGTCGCCGATGAGGTGGAGGCGGCGCCGCCCGCGACCGCCGCGAGCGAGTCGACGAGCAGCGGCTTGCGGATCTCCGGCAGCTTGCCGTCCTTGTCCAGATAGCCGGCCGGCTTGCCGACTCCGACGAGCGTGCCCATCGTGTCGAAGAAGTCGGCCAGGAAGAGCGAGAACGCCCAGACGATCGCCGAGATGAACGCGAGCTCGGTGAAGGCGTCGAAGTTGAAGTTGCCGAGAAGCGCCAGGTCGGGGGTCTCGTAGACGTCTCCCGGCCAGCTCGCTCCCGCCACGAAGCCGGCGTCGTTACTGGAGGCCTCGTTGATCACGGTCGCGAGGATCGTGGTCAGGACGATCCCGATCAAGAGGTCTCCGCGGACGCCGCGGGCCCGCAGGGCGATCGTCACGATCAAGCCGAAGAACGTGACGAAGAGCGGCCACGTCGTCAGCGGCGCGAGATCGACGACGGTGCCGGTGCCGCGAACGACGATCCCCGAGTTGACGAGGCCGATGAAGGCGATGAAGAGCCCAATTCCGATCGCAATCGCCTTCTTCAGATCGAGCGGGATCGCGTCCATGATCTTCTCGCGCGTGCCTGTCAGGACGAGGATCGTGACCGCGATCCCCTCGACCACCACGAGCCCCATCGCCGCCGGGAACGAGAGCCCCTCACTCGCTACGAGGCTGAAGGCGACGACGGCGTTGAGCCCGAGCCCCGGTGCGATCGCGTAGGCCCGGTTCGTGTAGAGGCCCATCAGGATCGTCATCACCCCGGCGACGAGGCACGTTGCGGCGAGGACCTGGTTGAACGGGAGCCCGATCGCCTCGAGGCCCTCGATCCCCGCGAAGCTGAGGATCTGGGGGTTGACGAAGATGATGTACGACATGACGATGAAGGTCGTGACGCCGGCCATCGTGTCGCGGCCGATCGTGGTGCCGTTTGCCACGAACTTGAAGCGGCGCTCGAGGAGGCTGGAGCCGCCGGTGCCGTGACTCGCCGCAGTGCTTGACATTGTTCCGCTCCTTGGGCTGGTAGGACCTCTTCAGGGAGACAATGAGTGGGACATCGGACAGAACGGACTCGCTAGACTTCCCCGGCTCGTGGCGAGGTAGCTCAGTTGGTAGAGCACACGGCTGAAAACCGTGGTGTCGCCGGTTCAAGTCCGGCTCTCGCCATCGGTTTTCCCGCAGCCGGAAATCCGCTCCTGCGGATTTCCGGCGCGAGGATCCCTGAAGCGGTCGGCTTCGCCGCCCGGAGGTGGTTTCAAAGCCAGCCTTGGTGGTGGTCGGCGGTAGGGTGCCGAAATCGTGGCTGCAGCGAAGCAGGTGGCCATCATCGGGGCCGCCCTCGATCTCGGCTCGGGGCGCCGTGGTGTCGACATGGGCCCCTCCGCGATCCGGTACGCCGGGATCGAGGAGCGCCTGACCGGGCTCGGCTACACGTGCGTCGACTGGGGCAACGTCGAGACGGCCGTGCTCGAGGCGACCGCCGTCGACGACGAACGGGCGCGGTATCTCCCCGAGATCAAGGCGGCGTGCGTGCGGGTCGCGCGGCTCGTCGAGCTGGCACGCGAGCAGAAGCAGTTGCCGCTCGTTCTCGGCGGCGACCATTCGATCGCGATCGGGACGCTCGGTGGGCTCGCCCGCGCGCACGGCTCGACCGGCGGAGTCCTCTGGATCGACGCGCACGGCGACCTGAATACGCCGGCGAGCTCGCCCAGCGGCAACGTGCACGGGATGCCCTTGGCGGCCGCGCTCGGGATGGCCGGCGAGCTGTTCGAGGGCGACGGCTGGACGATTCCCGCCGTGACCCCGGAGCGGGTAGCTCTCGTCGGCGTCCGCTCGCTCGACGACGGCGAGCGGCGGCGGATCCGGGAGCTGGGCGTGAAGATCTACACGATGAGCGACGTCGACCGGATCGGGATCGAGCGCGCGATCCGGGAGTCGCTCGCGCACATAGCCGGACCGGGCTTCGTCCACGTCTCGCTCGACATGGACGCCCTCGACCCGGAAGTGGCTCCGGGCGTCGGGACGCCGGTGCGCGGCGGTCTCGCCTACCGGGAGGCGCACCTCGCGCTCGAGCTCGTGGCCGAGTCGGGGCTCGCAGGCTCGATCGAGGTGGTCGAGGTGAATCCGATCCTCGATCGCGAGAACGCGACGGCCCAGCTCGCTGTCGAGCTGGTCGCGAGCGCGCTGGGCAAGACGATCCTCTAGGACGTGGCGACGTTGAGGCAGACGCCCGGGACGACGTATTCGGGCCCGAAGGCGGTGGCGTTTCGCTCTGCGGTGGCTCGGACGCGCTCCTGTTCCTCCAGCGTAAGCTGTCCGATCACGGCCGCGAGAGCGCCGGCGAGCTCGAGCGTGAACCGCCACCACTCGGCGAAGGAGCCGTAGGCCCACGTCATCTCGACGCGCTCGATCTCCGGCTCCGCGAAGCCGGCATTGCGGGCGAGCTCCCGGATCCGCTCGGGCTGCGCGAGCGCGAAGATCCCCGGCTCGCCCGGCTGTGGCGGCGGGACGACGTCGAGCTCGACCATCGTGCGGCCGATCACGGACGCCCACGGGTTGGCCTCCGCTTCAGCCCAGACCGAGAAGACGAGCTTCCCGCCGGCGCGCAGCACGCGGCGCGTCTCCGCGAGCGCGGTCGCCGGCTCCGGCATGAGCATGTAGCCGAAGCGGCAGAGCACTCCGTCGACGCTGGCGTCGGGGAGGTCCATCGCCTGAGCGTCGATCGTCGAGAAGTCTGCGTTGTCGATTCCGAGCTCGGCCGCGCGCCGCCTTGCCGCCTCGACCATCCGGGGCGAGAGGTCGGTGGAGAGGAGCCGCCCGCCGGGCCGGATTCTGCGTGCAGCAGTGAAGCCGGTGTCGCCGGGGCCTGCCGCGAGCTCGAGGATCGCCTGTCCCGGGCGGGGGTCGAGCGTGTCGACCATCCGTTCCCCGATGACATGAGTGGCGGCCCACACCGCGTCGCGCTCCCGTTCCCAGCCCGGCGCGGCCGCTTCCCACGTCGCGAGGTAGTCGCTCAAGCCGCCACCCCCGAGAACTCGGGCAGGATGTCGTTGCCGTAGGCCTCGAGCGTCTCCTCCTGGCCGTGGGTCATCAGATAGATGTTGAACTGGTCGACGCCGATCGACTCGAGCTCCTTCAGCTTCTTCGTCGCGCCCGCCGAATCGCCGAGGACGCAGAAGCGGTCGCAGATCTCGTCGGTCACGAACTCGCCGTGCTTCGCGCCGACGCGGGAGTGCTCGCTGTAGTCGTAGAACTTGCGCGCCTCGACGTAGTCGGTGAGCGCCTGGGGGATCGTCGAGCCGTCGGTACCGTAGCGGTCGATCAGATCCTGGACGTGGTTCGAGACCATCGCCGGAAACCACCGCACCTGGTCGCGCGCGTCGGCGAGATCGTCGGAGATGTGGCTCGGCGCGCTGACGATGCACTTGAGCGCCGCCGGATCCCGCCCGGCCTCGGCCGCCGCCTTCCGGGCCGTGTCCATGATCCACTGGATGATGTCCGGATCGGCAAGCTGGATGATCACGCCGTCGCCCTGCCGCCCGGCCACGGCGAGCGCCTTCGGCCCATAGCCTGCGACGTGCATCTCGATCTCCGGCTGCTCCGGCCGCACCCACTCGAGCCGGAGCTGCTTGCCGTTCCAGGTCACTTCCCTGCCGTTCATGAACGGCTTGATCATCTTCAGCGCTTCCTCGAACTCGGCCACCTTCATCGGCTGGCGGCCGACGGTGCGGACGGCCGAGTCGCCGCGACCGATCCCCATGATCATCCGGCCCTCGGAGATGTCCTGGAGCGTGGCGTAGGCGCTCGCGAGCACCGTCGGGTCGCGAGTCGCCGGGTTCGTGACCATGTGGCCGAGCCTGATCGTCGACGTCTGGTCGGCGAGAAGCGCCATCACCGGCATCGACTCCTGCCAAAGGAGGTGCGAGTCGTACGTCCAGCCGTACTCGAACCCGTGCGACTCGGCGAGCTTCGTCAGCTCGATCAGGCGCGTATACGGCGGATCGGGCAGGACGGTGACGCCGAAGCTGAGCATGGGCGCGACCCCTTTCGTTCTTGCTTGCGGGCAGGGAAAGCGGCATTCTCTCCCGAATCCGGCCGGGTGGCAACGTGGCCCTACTACCTCTTCGCGGTTGTCGCCGGCGCGATGCTGCCGTTCCAGTTCGGGATCAACTCCGTGCTCGCGCGCTACGTGGACGGCTCGGCGCGCGCCTCGCTCGTCTCGTTCGTCGTCGGCGCGCTCGCCCTGCTCGTCGCCGTGCTGGTCTTCTTCCGCGGGGTGCCGTCCGTCGATCGAGCGGCGGAGGCGCCTTGGTGGGTCTGGGTCGGCGGTCTCCTCGGCGCGTTCTATGTCCTCGGAAGCGTTGTTACCGCGCCGAGGCTCGGCGCTGCCACGCTCGTCGCTCTGATCCTCGCAGGCCAGGCGGCCGCGTCGCTGACGGTCGACCACTTCGGCCTCGTCGGCTTCGAGGAGAACGCGATCACGCCAGGGCGGCTGCTCGGGATCGCGCTCGTGGCGGCGGGCGTCGTACTTGTGCGCGTCTTCTGAGAGCTCAGGCTCGGTTGCCGCGGGCGAAGGCGAAGAGCTGCGCCCACTGCTCGGCATCGAGGTCTCGCGGGTAAGCATCGATGGCGAAGCCGAGTGCAGGTGCGAGCCGCTTGAGCTGCAGCGGTGAGATCGACGATCGAAGGCCTCGGCGGATCGGCGCCCGGCCGTCGAACGCCGAGCTCAGGAACTCCCAGTAGGCCGCGCCGAACTCGGGCGACACGCGCGGCCGAGCTCGGCGAGCGAGCTGAAGAACCGCGGCGTCGACGCTCGGCGCGGGGGCGAACGCCGTCCGGTGGAGCCGGCGCACGATTGCGACGTCGTACCACGCTCGCCAGTGAATCGAGCGAAGCGTTGCGGGCCACACGGCCGCGTGCTTGGAGGCGAACTCCCATTGCACGATCACATTCGCCCTTCGGAGCGGGATGTCCGGATCGTTGAGGAGCCGGGTGAGAAGTACCCCCGATCTCGCGAACGGCAGATTTGCCACTACTGAGAACGGCTCCCTCGGCCACCGGAAGCGGTCGACGTCGTCCTCGATCACGGTGACCGCCCCGCTTCCGCCGAAGCGCCAACGCAGCTGAGCTGCGAGCTTCCTATCGCGTTCGATCGCGACGACGACAGCACCGGTCTCCGCCAGCGCCTGGGTGACGACGCCGGTACCGCCTCCGATCTCGACGATCAGATCGCCGCGTCCGACCTCGGCCTCGCGAACGAGATCGGCTGCGAGCCGCTTACTGCGGAGGAAGTGCTGGCCGGCCGGCGCTGCAAAGGAGCGCTGCCGGACGGCCACGGTACGTCACCATCGTCATTGTCCCGAGATCCTAGTTGACGCCGAGTGCTCTTCGCACTTGGGGATCCGCGAGCGACTCGCCGACGAGGTCCGCGCCGTCGAGGACGACGCCCGGGAAGGACGGGATCCCGATCACGAACAGCCCGGCTGCTCCGGCGGAGGCGACGCCGGTCGGCGAGTCCTCGAGCGCGATCGAGAGCGACGGCTCGGCGTCGAGCAGCTCGCAGGCGCGGAGGTAGACGTCCGGCGAGGGCTTTGGCTCGGCGACCTGGTCGCCGGTGACGACGATCTCGAAGTGCGGCCCCATCCCGGCGCACGCAAGTGCGCCGCGGACGAGGCGGCCGGGGGTGTTGGACGCCACTGCGATCGGCACCCGCGGCTTCAGCTCCAGCACGAGTGCCTCGGCGCCGGGAAAAGCCGTCGCTTCCTCGAGCAGGCGCCGCTCGACGAGGTCGAGGAGCTCCTGCCCGAGCGGTTCTGCTCGCCCGGGCTGCTCGAGCAGCCGCTCCAGCACGAGGGAGCCGTCGTAGAGCGACGTACCGATCAGCGCCCGCTTCTCCTCGTCGCCGAAACGCTTGCCGTACTGGGCGAAGAGCTCCTCCTCGGCGCGCGTCCAGCACGACTCCGTCTCGAGCAGGAGACCGTCGCAGTCGAAGACGACCGCGGCCGGCGGGGACGGTGGTGCGGTCAGCTCGCGGACACCCAGTCGATCGTCTTCGACGCGAGCCGGTCGAGCGCCTGAACCGCGAGCTCGAGGTGCTCGTGCCTCGTGTCCTCGAGTTTCGTGTGCGAGAGGCCGCGCAGGCTCTGGACGAACAGCATCACCGTCGGCACACCGGCTCGAGCGATCTCAGCAGCGTCGTGCAGCGGCCCCGACGGGAGCCGGTGCGACTCGCCGGCGACCTCGCGGATCGACTCGTCACACAGGTCGATCAGGTGCGGGTCGAAGAGGATCGGCTCGATCTGCCAGATCCGCTCCGTCTCGACCTCGAGCCGCTCCTCCTCGGCGAACCGCTCGCACGCCTCCCGCGCCTGCTCCCACATCGCCGCGAGCTTCCCCGCGTCGAGGTGACGGAGGTCGAGGAGCTGCTCGGCCGTCTCGACGACCGAGGTGACGATTCCCGGCCTCGTGACGACGCCGCCGCTCGTCAGCACCGCGCCGTCGCCGACTCGCTCGGCGATCTCGCGCAGCTCGAGCGCGAGCTTCGCGGCCCCGGCGAGAGCGTCGCGGCGCTGATCCATGGGCGTCGAGCCGGCGTGCGCGGCCTGGCCGCGCCAGGTGATCCGGTGGCGCTCGACCCCGAACGTTCCGAGCACCGCGCCGAGAGGCAATGCCAAAGCCTCCAGTACCGGTCCCTGCTCGATGTGCAGCTCGAGATAGGCGGCTGCGCTCTCGAGCTGCGAGCGCGCCTCGAGCGCCCGATCGAGCTCGACGCCGTGCCCACGGAGCGCGTCTGGGAGCGTCACGCCTTCGCGATCCGTCAACTCCCGCAGCTCGTCCTGGTCGGCCATCGAGCCCGCGGCCGCCGACGAGCCGAAGAGCGAGCGGCCGAAGCGCGCACCCTCCTCGTCGGCCCAGTTGACGAGCCGAACCGTCACCGGTGGCGTGCCCTCCTCGGCGATCCGGCGCAGCACCTCGACCGCGGCGACGACGTTCAGGCAGCCGTCGAGCCAGCCGCCGTTCGGGACCGAGTCGATGTGGCCCCCGAGTAGGACGGCGCCCTCCGATTCGCCGCGAAGCGTCCACCAGCGGTTCCCGGCTTCATCGACGTCGGCCTCGAGCAGCAGACCCTCGAGCTTCGTGGCGAGCCACTCCTGCGCCCCCTCCCACGTCGGCGTCCAGGCGACGCGCTGAGCGCCGTTCTCGTCGCCCGTCAGCTCGCGCAGCTCGAGCAGCTCGGCGACCGTCCGGGAGGGCTCGAGCGGCACGCGGCGAGCATACCGCTGGCATGTCACGCGCCCTGCGAGTGTGGTAGGTAGTAGCGGTGGCGAGCGCAGCGGCAGTCCAGCGAGGTGTGGAGCCGCGCGGCGCGCAGATCGGCCCGGCCCTGCGCAGCGCGGGCCTCTCCGTCCTGATCCTGGCCGTCCTCTGCGCCGTCTGGGAGGCGTACAAGTGGCTCGGCGAGCGCACCGAGATCCGCTGGCCCTTCCCGGTGAACGAGCGGACGATGCCGCACGTCCACGACATGGTCGGCCAGCTCTTCGAGCCCTCGCGGCGCAACGGGCCGCTCCTGATCGACGTCCTGCTCGACGCAGCCGCGTTCACGGCGAGGGAGGCCGCGGTCGGCTTCGTGCTCGGCGCGTCGGTCGGCTTCCTGATCGCAGTCGCGCTCTCCCAGTCGCGCCTGCTCCAGCGCGGCTTCCTGCCCTACATCGTCGCCTCGCAGACCGTGCCGATCCTCGCGATCGCGCCGATGGTCGTCGTCTGGGTGAACCCGAAGCTGCCCGAGTCGCTCGCCGGCTGGGGCGCCGTCGCGGTGATCTCGGCCTACCTGACCTTCTTCCCGGTCACGATCAACACGCTCCGCGGGCTCCAGTCCGCCGACCCGCGCGCGGTCGAGCTGATGCGCTCGTACGCCGCGAGCCGTTGGGAGATCCTCTGGAAGCTGCGCGTACCCGCCTCGTTCCCCTTTCTCTTCTCGGCCCTCAAGATCTCGGCGCCGGCGGCCGTCGTCGGCGCGATCATCGGTGAGCTGCCTTCGTCGATCCAGGACGGCCTAGCCGGGGCGATCCTCAACTTCAACCAGTACTACGTGAGCTCCCCGCCGAGCCTGTGGGCGACGAACATCGTCGCGGCGGCGCTCGGGATCGCTTTTTTTGCCGTCGTCGCGATCGCGGAGAAGCTGCTCGTGCGGCGCGCCCCGGAGAACGTCGCATGAACGCCACCTCCGTCGCCGTCGCGATCCGCCAACTCTCGAAGCGCTTCGAGCGCGGGAACGTCCAGGCGCTCGAGACGATCGACCTCGACGTGCGGCCCGGCGAGTTCGTCTCCCTGATCGGCCCCTCCGGCTGCGGCAAGTCGACGCTCCTGCGGATCATCGGCGACCTGATCCAGCCCACCGAAGGCTCGGTGCTGGTGAACGGGAAGCCGGCGCGCCAGGCGCGGATCGACCGCGACTACGGGATCGTCTTCCAGGACGCGGTCCTCTACGACTGGCGCACCGTCGCCCGCAACATCTCCCTCCCGCTCGAGCTGGCCGGAGTGGATCGCCGGCGGCGTGACGCGCGGGTGCGCGAGATGCTCGAGCTCGTCGAGCTGACCGGCTTCGAGAAGCACCACCCCTGGCAGCTCTCGGGCGGGATGCAGCAGCGCGTCTCGATCGCCCGCGCGCTCTCGTTCTCACCGGCGCTCCTCCTGATGGACGAGCCGTTCGGCGCCCTCGACGAGATGACGCGCGAGCGGCTGAACAACGAGCTGCTCCAGATCTGGCAGGAGACGGGCTCGACCGTCGTCTTCGTCACCCACTCGATCGCCGAGTCGGTCTTCCTCTCGACGCGCGTTGTCGTCATGTCGGCGCGGCCGGGTCGAATCGCCGGGATCGTCGAGATCGACCTGCCTCAGCCGCGAGGTCCCGAGACGCGCGAGAGCCCCCGTTTCGCCGAGCACATCACCGAGGTGCGGCGACTGCTCCGCAAGGGCCACGCCGACGAGGCGATCGAGGGTGACACCGAGGTGCCGCTCTACGTCGCCGAGGAGGGCCTGTGAGGGAGGGATCGTGAGCGCGGTCGGCGTCGCCGAGATCCCGCGCGGGGCACTCGGCCGCCGTGTCGGCCGCAAGCTCACCGACTGGCTGCCGGCCGCGGTCGTGCTCGTCGGCGGGATCCTGCTCTGGGAGGGGCTCGTCCGCGGCCTCGATGTCCAGCGCTTCCTGCTGCCGGCTCCCTCCGCGATCCTGGACACGCTCTGGGAGCGGCGCTCCGAGCTCTTCGATGCGGGGATCTACACCTTCTCGGAGGCGTTCGGAGGCTTCGTCGTCGGCTGCACGCTGGCCGTTCTCGCCGCGATCGTGCTCGCCCGCTTCCGCCGGCTCGCGCGCTCGTTGCTGCCCTTCGCGATCGCCGCCAACGCCGTCCCGATCATCGCGTTCGCCCCGATCACGAACCAGTGGTTTGGCCCGCTCGAGAAGACGTCGAAGATGGCGATCGCCGCGATCCTCGTCTTCTTCCCCGTCCTCGTGAACACCTTGCGCGGGCTCACCTCGGTGCGGCCCTCTTCGATCGAGCTGATGCGCTCGTATGCGGCCGGCGAGGTCGAGATCTTCCGCCGCGTGCGGCTGCCGAACGCGCTCCCGTACCTCTTCTCCGCCCTGAAGGTGGCGACCGTGCTCGCCATGATCGGCGCAATCGTGGGCGAATACTTCTTGAGCTCGCAGGAGGCGCTCGGCTTCCAGATCAGGAACTCGGCGGCGCTCTTCCAGTTCGAGGTCGCCTGGGCGGCGATCGTCGTCGCGAGTGTGCTCGGGATCCTCTTCTACGCCTCCGTCGCTCTCGTCGAGCGGCTGACGATGAGCTGGCATCCGTCCACACGAGGAGAATGAGATGCTGCGCAGAGAGATCTGGATCGAGGCAACCACATCGAAAGGAAGGGGCTCATGAAGGGACGGGCATGGCTCGTGCTCGTAGGGATCCTGGCCGCCCTGCTGCTCGTCGCAGCGGGCTGCGGGGGCGACGACGACGAGGCAGCGGACGACGGCGCTGCGACGACGGAGGCCGCCACCACCGAAGAGGCGGCAGCCGAGCCGGATCAGGTGACGCTCCAGCTCAAGTGGGTCACCCAGGCCCAGTTCGCGGGCTACTACGCGGCCCTCGAGGAGGGCTACTACGACGACGAGAACCTCGACGTCACGCTCAAGCCGGGCGGCCCGGACATCACTCCGGAGCAGGTCGTCGCGAGCGGTCAGGCCGAGTTCGGGATCGACTGGCTGCCGGCGCTTCTCGCCGCACGCGACCAGGGCGGCGACCTCGTCAACATCGCGCAGGTCTTCAACAAGAGCGGGATGACGGAGGTGACCCGCGCCGATAGCGGGATCGAGTCGGTGGAGGACATGCGCGGCAAGAAGGTCGGCGTCTGGTGCTGCGGGAACGAGAACGAGCTCTACGCGGCGCTCGTCAAGAATGACATCGACCCGCAGTCGAAGGACGACGTCACGATCGTCAACCAGCCGTTCGACATGAACCTGTTCCTGAACGGCGACATCGATGCGGCCGCGGCGATGACCTACAACGAGCTCGCGCAGGTGCTCGAGACCGAGAACCCGGACACGGGCGAGCTCTGGTCGCTCGACGACCTGAACGTGATCTCGATGGAGGACGCGGGCACCGCGATGCTCGAGGACGGGATCTTCGTCCAGGGCGAGTGGATCGCCGAGGAGGCGAACCAGGAGATCGCTCGGCGGTTCCTGAAGGCGAGCTTCAAGGGCTGGGCCTTCTGCCGCGACAACCAGGACGAGTGCCTCCAGCACGTGCTCGACAGCGGCCCGACACTCGGCGAAGGTCACCAGCGCTGGCAGCTCAACGAGATCAACGCGATCACCTGGCCGAACGATGCCGGCGTCGGCGTAATGGAGGAGGCGGCGTTCGAGCGGACGGCCGACATCGCCAAGCAGTTCGAGGTGATCAAGGCGGATGCGTCGAGCGACGCCTATCGCACCGACCTCGCCGAGGCCGCCGTGGCCGAGCTCGAGGAAGAGGACGTGGATGTGAACGGTGCCGACTGGGAGAAGGAAGACGTCGAGGTCACCCCGGGCGGTGAATGAGACGTGGGGGGGGGGGGGGGGGGGGGGGGGGGGGGGGGGGGGGGGGGGGGGGGGGGG
>JANDLU010000063.1 GCA_024330215.1 Candidatus Gaiellasilicea maunaloa | reverse complement strand
AGGTCCTGCGCCTTGCTCCCGCCGTGGCGCGCGGCCGCCCGCGCGCCGCCGGGGCGCGCCGCCGCGAGCGCAGCGCCTGCACCGGCGAGTAGCGCCGCGCGGCGGGCGAGCCGCAGGCCCGTCGCCTCCCCCTCCTCGTGCTCGATCCGGCTGCGAACGGCCTCGATCGTCCCCGGGACACACATGGAATCCTCCTCTGAGTGGATTGCCTGCCGACGCTACGCCTCCGACCGTCCGTGTTCAAGCAAACGAGCGCAGGTGGGTCGCGGTGCGGATCGACGCCGATGACTAGCCGCAGCACCAATCTTCAAGCCGCGCAATCGAGGAGAAACGGGCGCCTCTTGTTGACAAGCAGCCACATAGGGGAGTAGAAGCTCGTTGCGCCCCCAATTCAGACGTCGCGGCTCGCCTGTAGGGGTGTCTGCTTGCCGGTCGAGCAGAAAATCGAGTAGGGGAGGCCGCTATGCGAATCAAGGCTCGAGGGTTTGCACTCTCGCTTGTCGGATTGCTCGGGGCGTTTACCTTGGTGGTGGGCGCCGCCGGCGCCGTCGGCGAGGCGGTACACAGCATTACCGACGGCGTGGTCGACACGCCGCTCGAGGCGGACGCACAGCACGGTGGCTCTGACGGGCATCTGCCGGCCACGAGCGCGAATGTCGAGTTGGTAGGCAAGCTCCGGTTGAGCGGCGTCGTGCCCGGCCGGGTCTCTGACGTCGGCACGCTGGGCGACTACGCGTACCTCGGGGCGTACAACACGCCTTGCGGGGAGGGGGGCGTCTACGTCGTGGACATCTCGAACCCGGCGAGCCCGACCGAGGTCGGTTTCATCGAGACAGCGCCAGGCTCTTACGTGAGCGAGGGCGTGCAGGCGCTGTCGCTCGAGACAGACGCATTCGAGGGCGACATCCTCGTGATCAACAATGAGATCTGCGACGACAGCGGTGGCACCCAGATCGGTGGATTCTCGATCTTCGACGTCACGAACCCGCGCAGCCCGGTCCCGCTCGTCCAGGGTGCGGGCGATACGGATCCGGGGGGCGCGTTCTCAGCTGCGAATCAGATCCACAGCGCCTTCGCCTGGCAGCAGGGCGAGCACGCCTTCGTCGTCATCGTCGACGACGAGGAGCTCGAGGACGTTGACATCTTCGACATCACCGACCCGAGCAGTCCTGTGTTCGTCGCGCAGGTGAGTCTCGCGGACTGGCCGGGCGCCCAGGACGCGCAGTCGGCCGGGATCGGCTCCTTCGACGCCAGCTTCCTCCACGACATGGTCGTCAAGAAAGTGAACGGCCACTGGCTGATGCTCCTGTCGTACTGGGATGCGGGCTTCATCGTGCTGAACGTCGACGACCCGGCGAACCCTGTGTTCGTCGAGGACACGACCTTCACCGACCCGGATCCTGAGACGGGCACCAGCCCACCGGAGGGGAACGCGCACCAAGCGGAGTGGAGCAACAACAACACGTTCATCCTCGGTACGGACGAGGACTTCACGCCGTACGACATCGGCGACTTCCTGATCACGACGGGTCCATTCGCCGGCGAGTATGCGGCCTCGATTGTTCCCGGAGCTGCGGCACCCTCGATCCTCCCCGACCTGACGCTGAACGGCCCGGTCGTCTACGGCGGCTACGGATGTCCCGATTCGGCGCCGATCCCGCGGCCGGAGGACATATCGGGCTACCTGGAGATGCTCGAGCCCGGGGAAGAGAAGACGATTGTCCTCCAGCGAGGACCGACCGGCGATCCGTCGGCGACCGAGGCGGCCTGCTTCCCCGGCGAGAAGGCCGGCCAGGCGGTACTTGCCGGCTGGGAAGCCGTCGTCTTCGTCGCGCGGCACGTCGTGACGGCGTTGCCCGAGCCGATTCCACCCGTCTGCGGCTCCGGCGGCTTCACCGATGAGATCGTCGGCGTCTGCACCACGCACGAGGCGTTCCACAAGCTGTTCAACACGCCGGTCAGCTTCACGTATCCGGAGGCCCCGGCGATCGGGGCGATCGGAGAGCGAATCGAGGTCACCTCCGTCTTCGACGGGTGGGGGTACATCCACCTCTACGACGCGAAGACCCTGGCCGAGATCGACACCTACGCAATCCCGGAAGCACTGGATCCGGCATTCGCGTCGGGTTTCGGCGACCTCTCGGTGCACGAGGTGGCAACCGACCCGCACAGCGACCTCGCGTACGTCTCGTACTACGCCGGAGGCTTCCGCGTCCTCCGGTTCGGCGATAACGGCATCCAGGAGGTCGGCCGCTTCATCGACCACGGCGGCAACAACTTCTGGGGCGTCCAGATCGCCGATCCCAAGCACAAGAAGAAGGGAAATCCGCTCGTCCTCGCGAGCGACCGCGACTTCGGCCTCTACCTCTTCCGCTACACCGGGAAGAAGTAGTCGGAGCGCCACAGGTGGCGGGCCGGACTCGGTCGGCCCGCCACCTCACATTCATCTCCACACGTCCATCAGGGTCGCGCACGGGTTGAGCGCCTGCCCAGATACGCGCCCTTCGCTGGTTCCACGGAGCCTGCCGGGTTGACGATCAGGTGGTCGACTGAGGAGAGCGGTCGGCCACCGCGAGATTCCTCGGCACGCTGAACAAGCGCGCGAAAAGAGTGAAGCGGATGATGGCTCGAACCCACGACCTTCTGCATGGGCAAGTGTGGGCAGCGTTCGCTGACGTGCTTACGACACATCCGATCCTAGTGGCGCGAACCTGTCACTCCCGCTCTCCGCGCGGAGATCGGACAAGAGCTCCTCGAGTAGCGCTTCCTCGTGCAGCTCGCGGCCGGCCTCGCGCATGGCCGCAACGAGAGCTCCGTCGCCTCCGGCCGCCGGGCGACCGTCGAGCTTCCCCGTCTGTTCGCGGTGGTGCGCCAGCCCGGCCTGGTAGTGGGAGGCGTCGAATCGCCAGGGCAGCACACCGAGGCGCGCGCAGCTGCTCGGCGATCCGGACGCCGTACCAGTCGAAGTCTCCGTGATAGCGAAGCGTCGCTCCGGCCGCGGCGGGCGCGTCGAGCAGCGCCCCACCTGCGCTGCTCGGCCAGGCGCTGACGGAAAGGCAGACGACGTTCACGACGCCGGAGCTCGTCTGCGCGATCGCCGGCTCGCTCCGAGACGGCGGCACCGTTGAGCAGGTGCTCGAGGTCGCCGAGGAGCTCGTGCAGCCCGCCGTCGGCGCGACAGCAGCCGCGCCTCGAGCGGGAGCCTCCCGGTCTGGGGCTGGAGCGGTGATGTCGAGCGGACGTCGTCGCCGCTGGCCCGTCAGCCGTCGGCTCTCGCCAAGAAGATCGAGCGATCGCGCAGGTCCGGACCTTCGCGGAGAAGGGCATCAAGGGCGCGGACGAGCCGTCCCAACGTCGACGGATCGCCGCGCGGGAACTGTCGGTAGCTCGTGTAGACCAGGCCCGCGTGATGGGAGCCGTCGGCGAGGATCCCGATCTCGAGCGGTCGAAAGTCACGAATGTTCTCGGTCACGAGCGCGCGCTCCTCGCTTTGCGCGGCGACGAGCACGTCCGCGTCGGACGCGCCGACTACCAACCCATGGCCAGGATCGTGAGCCGAGACGACGTCGTGGCCCCGCGCGCGGAGCTCGACCGCGAGCGCAGGCGAATACATCTCGTCGAGCAGCAGCCTCAAGAGAGCAGCTCGCGCTCGCGCGCGAGGGCTGCTTCCAACCTCTCCGCCTCGGCGTCGTTGGCTGCGATCCAGGCGTCGACCTCCTCCGGGTAGTCGCCGTAGTACCGGATCGCGACGCGGATCTTGCTCTCACTGATGCCGAGTCGCTCCGCGAGTGCAGACACGAGTGCCTCGCCGCTCTCCGGGGCGCCGCGCAAGGCACTCACGATCTCCCAGACGTCCGGTCCTCCAACCACCACCGCACGGCGTCCCGCGGGACCCTCGCGGAAGAAGACACCCGGATGACGGTCAGCGCGGAGCCCCTCCTCGATGTAGCGCTCGGCAAGGCGCGCGATGGGCTCTCCGCTCCCTTTGCTTCGCTCGCGAAGCGTCTGCAGCGTCCCCTTGGCGATCCGGATCGGTTGACTACTCATGTAGCAAGTGTAGCGGAGACGACTCCTGGCGAGTCAGCTCGCCAAGCGGTGTGGAGAGAGCATTTTCGCCTCCACCGGCTCGCGTTCGTGATCGCGGAAACGGTGGTTCGGGCTCACTCCGTGGGCAGGACTTGACCTCGTCCTCCTCGACGGCAAAGGTTGGGTCGCCGGTCGGTCAGGATCACCCTCGCGGAACGCGACGCGATCGAGCCGGGACTGCTGCTCTTCGCAGCCTTCGTCGTTCACCGCTCGCCGTCGACGCCTCCGGGTCATCAGCGGGCTCGACAGCTGCCATCTCCGGGAGCTCCTCCGGCGGCTGAATGCCTCGCGGGCATGTTGGTCGCACCCCCAGCGGGGGTACGTCTCGGTCGGGTGATTCGCCCAGCGCCGCAGCCACGCGCGGCGCGACAACCACTTCCGGAAGGGAACGTGATGGCTCGCACACCGGCACGTACGAGAACACTGCTCGCGCTCGCCGCATTCTTCCTCGTGGTGATCGCCGCGCCGTCCCAGGCCGCGGCGAAGCCAACGACGTACGAGAACCCGCTCCGCATCCAGGTACCCGGGGACGGTCTCGTCGAGAGCTGCGCGGACCCGTCCGTGATCCACAGCCGGACGCCGGGCGACGACTCGTGGTACGCGTACTGCACGACCGACCCGTTGAACGACGACGACCGGAATGCCGACGGGAGCTTCAGGTTTCGCCTGATCCCGATCCTGCGCTCCATCGATCTCGTGCGGTGGACGTACGTCGGCGACGCCTTCGCGTCGCGGCCGGCATGGGTGAGAGACGACGCGGGTCTGTGGGCGCCGGACATCGCCTACGTCGACGGGAAGTACCACCTCTACTACACGGCGCCCGACACCGATCTGCCGGGTGGCGGCAGCGCGATCGGCGTCGGCGTCAGCTCGAGCCCGAGCGGCCCGTTCACAGACAGCGGCGGCCCCGTCGTCGAGCCCTCCGCGCGCTGGACATTCGATCCCGACTTCGTCGAGGTCGGCGACGTCAAGTACCTGTTCTACGGCAGCTACTTCGGCGGCATCTCCGCCCGGCAGCTGACGACCGACGGCCTGCGCTCGATCCCCGCGACCCAGACGCAGATCGCGATCCCGAACCGGTACGAGGGCGCGCACGTCGTCAAGCGCGATGGGTTCTTCTACCTGTTCGGCTCGGCGACCGATTGCTGCCGTGGGCCGCTCACGGGCTACAGCGTCTTCGTCGGCCGCTCGCAGCACGTGCTCGGCCCCTACGCGGACAAGGACGGGCAATCGCTTCTCCAAGGTCGGGTCGGAGGCACGCCGGTGCTCAGCATGAACGGCAACCGGTGGGTCGGCCCCGGCCACAACACGGTGTTCACCGACGAGGCCGGGCAGTGGTGGACCCTGTACCACGCCGTCGACCGGACCGACCCATACTTCGACGGCGCGGTCGGATTCACGAAACGGCCGCTGCTCCTCGACCCGATCACGTGGGTCGACGGGTGGCCCGACGTTCGCGGCGGCCTCTGGGCCTCGAACACGCCGCAGCCGGGGCCCGTGACCGAGCCGGGCGAGAAGAGCGGCCACGAGCCACCCCTCGCGCGCGACGCACGCGTCGGGCAACCCGTTCCGGAGCTCTCGGACGAGTTCGACAGCGCAACGCTCGCGCCTCGCTGGACGTGGGTGCGCGAGCCCGCGCCCGCGACCTATGGCCTCACCGGCTCGGCGTTCCGGTTCGACACCCAGGCGGCCGACTTGTTCGTGGACAGCAACAGCGCCTCTGTCCTGCTCGAGCGGGCGCCGAAGCACGATTACGTCGTCGAGACGCGGATCCGCCTGAACCTGCCGCCGGAAGGCTGCTGCTTCAACTACGTACAGGCCGGACTCGTGCTCTACGGGGGCGACGACAACTTCCTCAAGCTCGCCCACGTCTCGATCTGGGAGACGCGCCAGACCGAGTGGGCGAAGGAGCTCGCGCCGGTCCCGGCCGGGTACCCGCGCTACGGAAACACGGTCGTCGGCGCACCCGGTGAGTGGACGACGCTACGGGTCGTCGGCTGTCGCGGCACCGGCGGGCGCGAGGACACCTACCGCGCCCACACACGCCGCGACGGCGGCATCTGGGTTCGCGGCGGCGTCTGGACCCACTCGCTCGCGGACGAGCGGATCGGCCTCGTCTCGATGGGCGGCTCCGGCTTCATCGCGGAGTTCGACTACGTCCGCGTCTATCGCGCGCACGGGTGCTCGCAGGCGATCAAGAACGGCTAGTCCCGATCGGACGTGGACGCCGGAGGGGCCGTCGCAGGACGGTCCCTCCGGCGTTAACAACTCATGTGCGTTCCGGGTTTCGATTCGCTACGCTCGCGGTCGAGACCCGGACTCAGTCTGGTCGGCACACGCACGACGATCCCTGAAAGGGGGCGCAATGGCGGACGAGCTTCCGTTCGAGCGTAAGCAGAGTCGGCGTCGCTTCGTGATGACCGCCGCCGGAGCCGGCGCGAGCCTGTGGCTCGCCGGCTGTGGCGGCTCGTCGTCCGAGGATGCAACCGGCGGCGGAGATGAGACGACCGCCGGCGACGGCGGGAAGACCTACACGGGGCCGAAGGTCGACCTCGCGTTCTGGAACGGCTTCACCGGCGGTGACGGCCCGTTCATGCGGGACATGGTCACCAAGTTCAACACCGAGAACGAGAACATCAAGGTGAAGATGATCGTCCAGCAATGGGCCGACTACTACCAGAAGGTCCCCACGGCGGTCGCGAGCGGCCGCGGACCGGATGTCGGCGTGATGCACGTCGACACGCTGGCGACGAACGCAGCCCGCAACGTCATCGTTCCGCTCGATGACGTCGCCACGTCTCTGCAGCTGCAGCAGGACGACTTTGCCGAGACGATCTGGAACGCCGGGATCTACAAGGACCAGCGCTTCGGAATCCCGCTCGACATGCACCCGCTCGGGTTCTACTACAACACCGCACACCTCGAGAAGGCCGGCCTCAGCGAGGCTCCGATGACGCGCGAGGCGCACGACGAGGCGCTCGAGAAGCTGAAGGGGGCGGGATACGACAAGGCCTTCTGGCAGAGCTCCACGTGGCCGGCGCACCTCATGTTCATGTCGCTGCTCTGGCAGTTCGGCGGCGACCTCTACAACGAGGACGCCTCGCAGGCGGCGTGGGACTCGGATGCGGGAGTCGAGGCTCTCACGTGGCAGCGGAGCCTGGTCGAGGACGGATACAGCCCGCCGAACGTCGCGAGCGACGCCGACTACATCGCATTCAAGAACGAGAAGAACAGCTTCCACTGGGACGGGATCTGGCAGACGCAGGACCTGGCCAAGACGTCGGTGCCGTGGGCGGTCGCGCCGTTGCCTCAGATCGGCACCCAGAAAGCCGCCTGGGCGGGCTCGCACAACCTCGTGATCATGCGGCAGAAGAACCCGGACGAGAACAAGCTCCAGGCTTCGAAGGTGTTCTTGAACTGGATCAGCGAGCACTCGATCGACTGGGCGAAGGCCGGGCAGGTGCCCGCGCGAAACAGCGTCCGCGAGAGCGCCGAGTTCCAGGGGCTCAAGAACCAGTCCATCCTCGCGGAGCAGATCGACGTCGTGCGGTTCCCGCCGGCGGTGCCGGGAATCGGCGACGCGCAGGCCGAGATGGAGCAGGCCGTGAACCGCGCCGTCCTCGGCAAGCAGTCGCCGAAGGAGTCCCTGGCCCAGGCGGCGAGCAAGGCGAACAAGCTGCTCGAGGAGAACAAGAAGAAGTACGGAGCCTAGAGCGGTGGGTTCGGGGGGGCCGAGCACGATCGAGCGAGTGGGTGGGGGGCGGCCGTTGCCGCCTCTCATCGGCTCCCCCCGGATCCGAGCCCGCGGCACGAGCTCGGCCGGGAGCGGGTGGATTGCCTACCTGTTCCTCGCTCCGTACCTGACGCTGTTCACCGTCTTCGTCGTCGTGCCGGCGATCTATGGGGTATGGGTCAGCTTCCACAGCTGGGACCTGCTGCTGCCGAACAAGCCGTGGGTCGGCCTCGACAACTACCGCAACCTGTTCGACACGAACTCCGCCGTCGGCGACGACTTCTGGAACGCGATGAAGGCGACCGCGATCTTCACCGTCTTCAGCGTCCCCCTACTCGTCGTGCTGCCGCTCGGGGTCGCGCTGATCCTGAACCAGAAGTTCCGCGGCCGGAACTTCTTCCGTGCCGTCTATTTCGCGCCCTACGTGCTCGGGGTCGCCGTGATCGGCGTGCTCTGGACGCTGCTGCTCGACCCGAACATCGGCGTCGTCAACTACTACCTCGAGAAGGTCGGTGCGTCCGACAACATCGCCTGGACGACGTCGCTGCCCTGGGCGTGGGTGGCGCTCGTCGGCGTCACCGTCTGGTGGACGCTCGGCTACAACGCGGTCATCTACCTCGCCGGGCTGCAAGACATCTCACGCGAGCTCTACGAGGCGGCAAAGGTCGATGGCGCGAGCCGCTGGGGCCGGTTCCGGCACGTGACGCTCCCCGGGCTGCGGCCGGTGCTCGTCTTCATCATCACGATCACCATTCTTGCCTCGGCGAACATGTTCGGCCAGGCCTATCTGATCACGGGCGGCGCGCCGGGTAACGAGACGCGCACGGCGATCATGCTGATCGCCCAGGAGGGCCTCCAGAACTTCCGGCTCGGCAGTGCCGCCGCGATGAGCTTCGTCCTCGCACTCTTCCTGATGCTGGTCAGCCTCGTGACGTTCTTCGTGTTCCGTGAGAGGAAGGTCTGACGTGGCCGCAGTCGCGGACGAGCGGCGTTCGACCGCACCGAGCTCCGCCGAGCGGCGGCCGCGTCGCGCGATCCTGACGATCCTCGCGTCGTACGTGGCCCTGATCGCGCTGACGATCGTCTTCGTCGCGCCCCTCGTGTACATGGCCTCGACGGCGTTCAAGACGAATCAGGAGGCGACCCGGATCGAGCCGACCTGGGTCCCGAAGGAGCCGTCGACGGCGGCGTTCGATGCGATCCTCAACCGCAGCGAGCAAACACCCGTCTTCCGCTGGTTCGTGAACAGCATGATCGCGGCGATCGGCCAGGCTCTGATCGTCGTCGCGACAGCCGCGCTCGCCGCCTACGCGCTCGCGCGCATGGAGTTCCGCGGGAAACGGCTGATGACGGTGGTGATCATCTCGACGTTGTTCGTGCCGCCGATCATCTTCCTGATGCCGACGTACCTGATCCTGGACAAGCTCCAGTGGCTCGACAGCCTCCTCGCGGTGACGATTCCGGGAGCTGCCGGCGCGCTCGGGGTGTTCCTCCTGCGCCAGTTCTTCGTCTCCCTGCCCAAGGAGCTCGAGGAAGCGGCGGTGCTCGACGCGGCCAGCCCGTTCAAGATCTTCTGGCGAGTGATCCTGCCGCTCTCGAAGCCTGCGCTTGCGACGCTCTTCCTGCTCGCCTTCCTGACGAACTGGAACGACTTCCTGCTGCCGCTCTTTGTGCTCTTCAGCCCCGAGGCGCTGACGCTCCCGCCGGGCCTCGGGCTGCTACAGGGCTCGGACACGACGAGCTACGAGATCATCATGGCCGGCGCCGTCGTCGCGACCGTGCCGGCGCTCGTCCTCTTCATCATCGCGCAGCGCTTCGTGATCGAGGGCGTGTCGACGACGGGGATCAAGGGCTGATCGGCGTCTTCCTGCCGGGCGACCGGCGGGTGGAGCTGCGGGAGGTGCCCGTCCCGGAGCCGGGTCACGGGCAGCTCCTCGTCCGGCTCGGCGCCTCGTCGATCTGCGGGAGCGACATCCGCGCGATCTACCGCGAGCACCTCGGGGTCGGCGCGGAGGCCTACCGGGGCGTGATCGCGGGCCACGAGCCGTGCGGCCGGGTCGTGGCAGTAGGGCCTGGCTGCCGGCGCTTCGGCGAGGGCGACCGCGTGCTCCTCTACCACATCGCCGGCTGCGGTCGCTGCGCAGACTGTCGAGCGGGCTACATGGTCTCGTGCACGTCGAGCGCCCGGGCCGCTTACGGGTGGCAGCGCGACGGCGGTCACGCAGACTACGTGCTCGCCGAGGAGTCGACGTGCATCGCGCTTCCCGACGAGCTTTCGTTCGTCGACGGAGCCTGCGTCGCGTGCGGGTTCGGCACCGCATACGAGGCAGTTTCACGAGCGGGCGTGTCGGGGTGCGACGCCGTGCTCGTGACCGGAATCGGCCCCGTCGGCCTCGCCGTCGGAATGCTCGCCAAGGCGCTCGGTTCACCGCTCGTGATCGCCGTCGACCTGGCGCCGGAGAGGCTCGAGCTCGCCCTGCGGCTCGGATGCGTCGACGAGGCGCTGCCGGCCGAGGAGGATGCTCTCGCGCGCGTTCGCGAGCTCACAGGCGGCGACGGCTGCGACGTCGCGGTCGACTGCTCCGGCTCGGCCGACGGGCGCCGGCTCGGCATCGAGGCCGCGCGCCGCTGGGGGCGCTGCGTCCTCGTCGGCGAGGGTGGTCGGTTCGACGTCACAGCGAGTCCGCAGCTCATCCACAATCAGCTGACGGTGATCGGGTCGTGGGTGACGAGCATCGGACGAATGGAAGAGCTCACGCGGCAGCTCGTGCGCTGGCGGTTGCACCCGGAGACGACGGTGACCGACCGCTTCCCGCTCGCCGAGGCCGTGGCTGCGTACGCGCTCGCCGACGAGGGGCGCAGGGGAAAGATCTCCCTCGTGATGGACGCGTGATCGCAGCGGAGCCGCTCGTCTTCGGGAACGGTGCGCGCGCGTCGCTCGACGGCACCTGGGACTTCTTCCCGGGCGACCACGATCTCGGCGAGCTCGCCTCGCTCACGCCCGCGCAGATCCGAGTCCCGGGCCTGTGGGAGGCGCAGGGCCACCTCGAGCTCGACGGCGTCGCGTGGTACCGCCGCCGGTTCTCGCTCGACGCGATCGACGGCTTCTGGTCGCTCGAGTTCGGTGCCGTGATGGACCTTGCCGACATCTACGTCAACGGTCGGCATCTCGCCTCCAGCGAGCTCCCCTTCACACCCTTCGAGGCCGACCCGACGACGGTGCTCATCGTCGGCGAGAACGAGCTCGCCGTCCGCGTCCTCGACCCGCCGCTCGACCACGCGGAGCACCGGCGCCTCCCGCACGGCAAGCAGGGCTGGGCGAACCACGTGTTCCCAAGCCCGCCGAGCCTGTACCTGACCTACGGGGGAATCTGGCAGCACGTGTCGCTGCGGCGGCACGGGCCCGTCGTCGTCCGCGAGAGCTTCATCAACTCCGACCCCGACGACTTGCGTGTGACGGCCGAGATCGAGAACCGCTCCGACGCGCCCGCGCGGACGTCGGTCGGTGTGCGCACGCTCGGGCTCGTACACGGGGAGGAACTCGAGCTCAGGCCCCACGAGCGCCGCACCGTCGAAGCCCGCTTCGGCGCGACGCCGGCGGCACGCTGGTCGCCCGAGATCCCCGCGCTGCAGCACGCGCTCGTCGAGGCGATCGTCGAGGGAACGGCCAGTGACACGAAAGCGATCCGGTACGGGCTGCGCACAGTGCGTTTCGAGCGCGGGCGCATGATCGTCTGCGGCGAGCCTTACCGGATGAAGAGCGCGCTCGTGCAGGGATTCCGCTCCGACACGCTGTACGCGGAGGGAAGCCGCGAGGAGATCCGGAAGGAGGTGCTCGCGGCGAAGGGGATGGGCTTCAACACCCTTCGCCTGCACATCAAGGCGTTCGACCCGACCTATCTCGACGTCTGCGACGAGGAGGGGATGCTGCTCCACTGCGACATTCCGAACGCCGAGCCACTCGTCTACGAGGAGATGGGCGACGGGACGGAGCTCTCGCGCCGGTTCGTGACGGCGGCTCGGGCGCAGGTGCGGCGGGATCGGAACCATCCGAGCGTGCTTCTCTGGTCGGCGATGAACGAGATCGGCGTCGATCGGATCGAGATCCGGCCGTGGCGCGAGTACGAGCAACTCGCGCGAGCGCTCTATGCAGCGATCGAGGCCGAAGACCCGACGAGACCGATCATCGAGAACGACTGGATCGAGCCAGACCCCGATCAGGTCTACTGCTCGCCGATCCTCACCGCGCACTGGTACGGGCGCCTGCACGCCGACTACCTCCACGAGCTCGAGGAGAAGACGGAGCACTGGGCAGGCGCAGGGCGGACGTTCTTCGTCAGCGAGTACGGCGACTGGGGCCTTCCGGACCCGCCCGACCGGTCGGAGCGGTCGTTCTGGGATGCGCGCGATGTATTCGCCGGCGGGCTCGAGCGCTCGCTCTGGCCGGGGACGCTCGCCCGGTTCGTCGTCGAGACGCAGCGGTACCAGGGCCTCTCTGACCGGCTGCAGACCGAGGTCTTCCGGCGGCACGAAGGCGTCGACGGCTACTGCCTCACGGAGTTGACGGACGTGCCGCGGGAATGGAACGGGCTGCTCGACATCGACCGCGCGTCGAAGCCGCTCGCGGCGGAGGAGATGACGCGGGCGAATCAGGTGGTCCTGCCGATGCTCCGCCTCGACACGCTCGTCCTGCGGGCGGGCGAGACGGGGCGTGCGCCCCTGCACGTCGCAAACGACGGGCCCGAGCTCCGTGACGTGCGGCTCGCGGCGCGGATCGGCCGGGCCGCGCAGGACGAAGCCCTCGTGTGTGTGGACGTCCTCCCCGGCTACACCGTCACCGGGCTCGGCGAGCTGCAGTTCGAGGCGCCGGCACTGCCGGGAAGCCACGTCGTCGTGCTCGAGCTCTCGGCGAACGGCCGGCTCGTCGCCGAGAACCGCTATCCCGTCCACATCGTCGCGGCGCCGACGCCCTGCGGCCCGGTCCGCCTCCTGGGTGGAGGTGCGACCCGCGAGGCGCTTAGAGCGCTCGACGCGGAGCTGGGCGACGCGGGCCCGACGGTCGTCGCCGAGGGCGCGCTCGACGAGGCGGCCGGCGCGGAGCTGGCGCAGCGCCTGGAGGCCGGCGAGACGGTCGTCGTCCTCGCGCAGCCGCCGGAATCCGCCGCGCGCTACCCGTGCGCCGTCGAGATCTCGCCCGTTGGCACGCGCTGGGGCTCCTCCGTGTTCCACTTCACGACCGACGAGAGCCCACTGTCGTCGCTGCCCCGCCGCGCCATGCTCGTCGGCGAGGACTCGACGATCCAGGCGACGAGCATGGTGACGGCGTTCGGAGGGCTCCCGTTCCCGTCGCACCCGGTCGTGATCGCCTACAAGCCCGAGCCGGACGCGATGACGGGCACCGTGGTCGGCGCGCACGACGTCGCCGCCGGAACGATGATCGTCTGTCAGTACCGGATCGCAGAGCGTGCGGCTGCGAGAGACACCGCCGCCACGTCGCTCCTCGCGGATCTCGTCGAGTGGGCGCAGCGCCCTCACCGTTTCGGGCGCGAGCGCGCGGATGTCGGGGACGGCCGCGAGCTGCACGTCTACTCGTTTCCGTACTCGTTCCCGGGGCGCGGATGAGGGAGCGACGGTGGGATCCCGCAACCGGGGCGTGGACGACGTTCACGAACGTCCCGCCCGACCGCGCCCCCGACGACCTCGAGCCGTGTCCGCTCTGCCGCCTGCCCGTCGGGGCCTACGACGTCCTCGTCGTCGAGGATCCGCTCCCGCCGCTCGAGCCCTCGCCGCCGCCCGCGCACACCGAGGCCGCAGAGCCCTACGCCGTGACCGCTGCGATCGGAGCCTCCGAGGTCGTCGCGCACGCGCCGGAGCACGAGGCGACGTTCGTCTCGCTCGGGCCGAAGCGGCTGGAGGACGCGATCCACGTCTGGGCCGACCGGTACGCGACTCTCGGCGCCCGCCCCGAGATCGGCTACGTGCTCATTCATGCGGCGGTCGGAGACGCGGCCGGTGCGACCCTCACCCATCCGCACAGCAGGATCGACGCCTACCCGGAGATCGTGCCCGTTCCGCGCCGCGAGCTCGAGACGGCGCGCGGCCACCTCCTGGCGACCGACCGGTGCGTGTTCTGCGACATCGTCGCGAGCGAGCGCGGCGACGGGGCTCGCGTCGTCAAGGCCAACGACAGCTTCCTCGCATTCGTGCCGTTCGCGGCGCGCGTGCCATACGAGGTGCATGTGCTCGCGCAGCGGCACGCGCCGAGTCTCCTCGAGCTCACGGACGTCGAGCGGGCGGAGCTAGCCCGGCTGCTCCACCAGGTGCTCGCCGGGTACGACCGCCTCTTCGACTTCCCGCTCCCGTACGTGCTGGCGATCCACCAGGCGCCCACGGACGACGGGCAATGGCAGTCGGTCAGCCATTTCCACGTCGAGCTGACACCCCCGCACCGCAGCGCCGACGAGCTGCGGCGGCCGTACCCGCCGGAGCTCGCGGGCGGAGTGCACGTCAACCCCGGCGTGCCGGAGCGGAGCGCCGAACAGCTGCGCGCGGCGGTCGGGGAGTGACGGCGGAGCTTGCGGCCCGGGTCCGGAGCGCGTTCGCAGCGCGCTCGGGGTACGAGCCGGCGGGTCTGTGGTGGGCGCCCGGTCGCGTGAACCTGATCGGCGAGCACACCGACTACAACGACGGCTACGTGTTCCCGTTCGCGATCGAGCTCGGAACCGTCGCGGCGGCCGCACGCCGCGACGATGGCCGCCTCCGCTGCTGGTCGCTGGAAGAGGACGCTGTCGGGGACGTGTCGATCGCGGAGCTCGAGCCCGGACGCGTCGACGGCTGGACCGCCTACCCACAGGGGATGGCGTGGGCGCTCCACGACGCCGGGATCGGGCTGACCGGCGCAGACGTGCTCGTGGGGACGACGTTGCCGCTCGGGTCCGGCCTCTCCTCCAGTGCCGCGCTCGAGTGCGCGGTCGGGCTCGCTCTCGCGGAGCTCCACGGCGCCCGGATCGAGCGGCGCGACCTTGCCCTCCTCGCGCAGCGGGCGGAGACGGAGGTCGCCGGAGTCCCATCGGGCGCAATGGACCAGCTCGCCGCGATGCTCGGCCGCGAAGGTCATGCGATCTGCATCGACACACGCACGCTCCACGTCGACGCGGTGCCGCTCGAGCTCGGCGACGCCGGCTTCGCGTTGGTCGTGATCGATACGCACGTGCCGCGGCGGCTCGCGGACGGAGCGTACGGCGAACGTCGGGCGCAGTGTGGTGAGGCCGCGCGCATTCTCGGCGTCCCGACGCTTCGGGACGTGTCGCCGGAGGAGGTCGAGGCGGGCTCGGAGGATCTGGGCGACGTGCTCCACCGGCGCGCGCGGCACGTGACGACGGAGAACGAGCGGGTGCTCGACGCGGTCGAGGCGCTTCGCGCGCGCGACCTTCCGCGTGTCGGAGAGCTGCTGCACGCTTCGCACGCCTCGCTGCGGGACGACTACGAGGTCTCGGCGGTCGAGCTCGACCTCGCCGTGACCGCTGCGACCGACGCAGGAGCACTCGGCGCCCGGATGACCGGTGCGGGATTCGGGGGCTGCGCACTGGCGCTCGTTGCCGCAGATCGCGTGGCCGCAGTCGGCGCGGCCGTGGCGGACGCCTTCACGGGAGCGGGGCTCGCCGAGCCGTCGACCTTCGAGGTGGCACCCGCCGGTGGCGCGCGGCGGCACGACTAGATTAAGCGAGGCGATCACGGCACCTCCTGTGCCTCGCACGTCGGCCCCAGCACGTCGGGCTTCCCACCCGTCCAGCGCACGCGGTCGATCCACAGCAACCGACCGGGGAACACGGAGCCGATCGCGTCGACCGGCCACGCGTGGTACACGATCCAGGTGTCGCCGTCGCGGTCGCGAACGAGCGTCTGGTGGCCCGGGCCCGCCGCCTCGCACGCCGTCGTGAGGATCGGGTTCTCCTCGCCGTCCGTGCACGGCCCGAGCGGAGTCTCGCATGTCGCGTATCCGACCGCGTAGTGCTCGCTCCCGTAGTCGTTCGCCGAGAAGAAGAGGAAGAGCTTGCCGCCCTCGCGCCACAGGGTCGGCGCCTCGACGAGGCTCCCCTCCCACGCCTCGTCCTGCGTGACGAGCCGCACAGGCTCGTCGACGAGCTTCAGGCCGTCAACCGAGAGCCGCTGCGCGTAGAGGTAGGTGTCCTTCCCGCAGCAGTTGCCGTCGTTCTTCCAGAGCAGGTAGAGCGTCCCGTCCTCGTCGCGGAAGGGGCTCGCGTCGATCGACCCGCCCTCGCCCGTCTGGCAGACGAGCGGCGCGGCGCTGTCGTCGGCGAACGGGCCCGCGGGCGACGCCGACACGGCTCGGCCGATGCACTGGGCGCCAAGCTCCGCTGCGCTCGCGGTGTAGTAGAGGACGTAGCCGCCATCGACGGCGGCGACCTCGGGCGCCCACGTCTTTCCCTCGAGCGCCCAATTGCCAAGCCTCGGAAGCGCGTCGTCGCTACGCCTCCAGTCGACGAGGTTCTGGGACGTCAGCGTCTGCACGTTCGTGTCCGCCGTATTCGTCCCGTACGCGTAGTACGTGCCGTCCGCTTCGAGCACGAAAGGGTCGGGGAAGTTGTCTGTGTAGACCGGGTTCGTGAACGTCGCCGCCATGGGCGTCGTCGCCCTGGGCTCCGCCGCCACGTCATCGCCGCCGCACGCCGAGAGCGTGAGTACCGCGGCGGCAGCGAGGAGGACTAGGGGCCGGCGGACGTGGCAGATAGCTCGGTCTTCCGGTCGAACAGGTGCAGCTTGCCGAGCGGCAGCGCGAGCGTGACGTGCTTCCCGATCTCGACGCGCCCCGCGTCGACGGAGAGCTTCGCCATCAGCGGCACCTCACCCGCGTGCAGATGGACGAGCTGCTCGTCGCCCAAGTACTCCACGACGTCGACCACGGCCGGAATGCGGGCGCGGCCCGAGCCGTCGTCGGCTCCGCTGAGCTCGAGATGCTCGGGCCGGAAGCCGACCGTGAGCCCGTCGGCCCCGTCGGTGCTCACCTTCGCCAGCATCCCCTCCGGCAGGTCGATCTCGAAGCCCTTGCTCGTGAGCATGTCGCGGCCGTTGTCCGACGTGGACTCGACCTCCACGACGTTCATCGCGGGCGAGCCGATGAACCGTGCCACGAACACGTTCCGGGGCCGGGTGTAGAGCTCCTCCGGCTTCCCGACCTGCTGCAGCACCCCGCCGCGCAGCACCGCGATCCGGTCGCCCATCGTCATCGCCTCGATCTGGTCGTGCGTCACGTAGATCGTCGTCGTGCCGAGCCGCTGCTGCAGCTTGAGGATCTCGGCTCGCGTCTGCACGCGCAGCGCGGCGTCGAGGTTAGAGAGCGGCTCGTCCATCAGGAACGCTGCCGGTTCGCGCACGATCGCGCGCCCGAGGGCGACGCGCTGCCGCTGGCCACCGGAGAGCTGCTTCGGCTTCCGCTTGATCAGGCTCTCCATGTCGAGGATCTGCGCGGCATTGCGGACACGCTGGTCGATCTCCCCCTTCGGCACCTTCTTGTTGCGCAAGCCGAACGCGAGGTTGTCGTACACGGTCATATGCGGATACAGCGCATACGACTGGAACACCATCGCCACGTCCCGCTCCGCCGGGGGGACGTGGTTGACGGGGCGGTCCCCGATCAGGAGCTGCCCCCGCGAGACGTCTTCGAGCCCCGCGAGCATCCGCAGAGCGGTGCTCTTGCCGCAACCGGACGGACCGACGAGCACGAGAAACTCACCGTCGGCGATCTCCAGGTCCAGTCCGTCGACGGCGACCGTCTCGTCGAACTCCTTGGTCACATCGTCGTAGGTCACGCTGGCCATTCGAGCCCCTCGACAGATCGTGTACGTCGGAAGCGCAAAGCATAGGACACAACCGACGGGAGCGACCGGGTGACTGCGGGAATCAGTCTCGCTGTCGTCCCTCGAGCTCGTCCGCTTCGCCGGGCAGGCGGCTGGGACGAGCACTGCCGAGCAGTGCTCGGGCTGACGAAGATGAACTGGAACAACGACGCTCTCTATGATCGGTTGCCCGTCACGCTGGGCTATGCGCAGGTCCTCGCGCGCACCGTCAAGCGGATGCCCGGTTGGCCTCGAGGCCGTACCCGTTTCGCCTCTCCATGTAGTCGAGACCAAAGGACGCGTGTGACCATCTTGTGGCCACGTGCTCGCAGTCGTCGAGGTTGTCCCGTAGCTCGTAGAACTTGAGGTGGCGGTCCTCCCGCCTCGTCCG
>JANDLU010000062.1 GCA_024330215.1 Candidatus Gaiellasilicea maunaloa | reverse complement strand
TTCGCGCGCTCAGAGACCGGGCCGGTGTTCGGACGCACTGGCCGCCGGAGGCGGCCCTTCAGGGGTCTTCGCGAGCTCGGAATCTGCTCCCGCAGATTTCGAGCTCGCGCACGAACTACTGCTCGATTCGCTCGATCCGGGCGCCGAGCCCGCGCAGCCGCTCGTCGATCCGCTCGTAACCCCGGTCGATCTCGCCGACGTTGCCGATCGTCGAGGTGCCCTCGGCGCACAGGGCGGCGATCAGCATCGCCATCCCGGCCCGGATGTCGGGACTCGTCAGTCGTTCGCCGTAGAGCTGCGCCGGGCCGGTCACGACCGCCCGGTGCGGGTCGCAGAGAATGATCCGCGCGCCCATCCCGACGAGCTTGTCGACGAAGAAGAGCCTGCTCTCGAACATCTTCTCGAAGATGAGGATCGTGCCCTGCGCCTGCGTCGCCGTCACGACCGCGATCGAGGTGAGGTCGGCTGGGAACGCGGGCCACGGGCCGTCCTCGATCTTCGGGATCTGACCCCCCAGGTCGTCCTGGATCACGAGCTCCTGGCTCGGCGGTACCCGGACGTTCGTCTCGCCCAGCTCGACCCGAATCCCGAGTCGCGCGAACGCGGGCAGGATCGAGATCAGGTCGGGCGGGTGGATATCCTCGATCGTGAGGTCGCCGCCCGTCAGCGCCGCGAGCCCGATGAAGCTGCCAACCTCGATGTGCTCGGGCGCGACGCGCCAGTCACCGCCGCCGAGCACCTCGACCCCCTCGATCCGGAGCACGTTCGATTCGATCCCCTGGATGTGTGCGCCGAGCGAGACGAGGAAGCGGCAGAGATCCTGGACGTGTGGCTCGCAGGCGGCGTTGCCGAGCACCGTCTCGCCGTCGGCGAGCACGGCGGCCATGATCGCGTTCTCGGTCGCCATCACGCTCGCCTCGTCGAGGAAGACCGCCTTGCCGCGCAGACCGTCGGTCCGCATCTCGTAGCGGCCGTCGATCGAGATCTCGACCCCGAGCTCGGCAAGCGCATGGATGTGCGGATCGAGCCGGCGCCGGCCGATCACGTCGCCGCCGGGCGGCGGCACGACAGCGCGGCCGAAACGCGCGAGCAGCGGGCCTGCGAGGAGGAACGAGGCGCGGATCCGGCGGCAGAGCTCCTCGTCCAGCTCCGTCTTCTGCACGCCGGTAGAGTCGATCGCGACCTCGTTCGGCCCGGTCCACTCGATCTCGGCGCCGATATCGACGAGCAGCTCGAGCATCGTCTCGACGTCGCGGATCCGAGGCAGGTTCGAGAGGCGGACGGGCTCGCCCGCGAGCACGCAGGCGGCCAAGATGGGCAGCGCCCCGTTCTTGTTGCCCGCGGCGCGCACTGTTCCGCTGAGCGGGTGCCCGCCCTCGATCGCGAAGGTCTGCATCAGCTTCTCGGAGGCAAGCGTAGAGGTCATGGTGACGGCGGGCCGGTCGACCCGGGCGGTATCGTAGACGGCCTGTGGAGGCAACGCAGCCCCTGAGGAGAGACCGAGCCTGGGAGACGCTGACCCGGTACACGAAGGGCGAATCGCTCCTCCGGCACGCGCTCGCCGTGGAGGCCTCGACCCGCACGTACGCGCGCCGCTTCGGCGAGGACGAGGAGGCGTGGGGGACCACAGCCCTGCTCCACGACTTCGACTACGAGATCCACCCCACCCTCGACCAGCACCCCCAGGACGGCGCGCCGATCCTGCGCGAGGAGGGGTATCCGGAGTGGCTGATCGAGGCGGTCCTCTCGCACGCCGAGCATCTCCACATGGAGCGAGACACGCCGCTCAAGAGAACGCTCTTCGCCTGCGACGAGATCTCGGGGTTCGTGCACGCGTGCGGGCTCGTGCGTCCACTCGGGCTCGAAGGGCTCGAGCCGAAATCGGTGAAGAAGAAGCTGAAGCAGCCGTCGTTCGCCGCCGGCATCCACCGCGACGAGGTCTACGCGGGCGCAGAGCTCCTCGGCGTCAGCCTCGACGAGCACATCGTCAACGTCGTCGCCGCGCTCCAGCCGATCTCCGAGGAGCTCGGGCTCCGCACCGCCAACTCGATCTAGGCGGACACCCCCGCCACCAGACGCTCCAGATCGTCGTCGCTCGTCCACCAGCCGCAGGAGGCGCGGACGAGGCCCGTGCCGGGGAGGTCGCGGACGACGACGCCGCTCTCCGCGAGCCGGGCGACGAGCGCCGGCGGGTCGTCCAGCCGGAAGGAGACGAGCGTGGCGCCGCCCGAGACGACCTCGACGTGCCGCGCGAGCAGCTCGCGGCAGCGGAGCGTTTGTTCAGCCGCGCGCTCGAAGCGCCAGTCCGGGGCGACCTCGAGTGCCGCGACGAGGCCCGCGAGCGCCGAGGGCGCGAGCCAGTTCGGATCGAAGCGCGCCGCGCCCTCCTGCGGCTCGAAGCGTCCCGTCGGTTCGTAGGAAGCCTGCGAGAAGTAGCTCGGCCGGGAAACCCGGAGCCGCTCGGGATCGGTGACGACGAGCGCGCCGGTCGAGTCGGGGCCGCAGAGCCACTTCTGGCCCGAGATCGTGAGGAAGTCGAGCCTGCGCGCATCGACGGGGATCGCGCCGACCGACTGGGCGCCGTCGACGAGGATCGGGATCTTGCTGCGCTCGCGCAGCTCGAGCACGGGAAGGGCGCGGCCGGTCGTCCAGAGCACCTGCGAGAGCGCAAGGAGCCGAGTTCTGGCGGTCACCGCGGCCAGGATCGCATCGGCGTTCGCTGGAACGACGACGATCCGCGCGCCGCTCGCGTAGAGCGGGCCGAGGAGGCCGAAGTGCTCCTCGTCCGTCGTCACTACCTCGTCCTCCGCCGTGAGCCCGAGTCCGGCGAGGACGATGTTGCAGCCGTCCGTGGTCGACGCGGTCAGCGCGACCTGTGCGGGGTCGGCGCCGACGAGCCCGGCAAGCGCGGCCCGGAGCTCGATCCGGAACGCAAGCATCCGCTCGAAGTACGCCTTCCCGAAGCGACCGTGCTCGAGCTCGGAGCGCTGCTCGCTCTGGACGGCCTCGAGCGTCGGCCGGGCGAGCGGTCCGAAGGTGCCTGCGTTGAGATATGCCTTTCGCCCGAGCACCGGGAAGAGGGTCCGCGCCTCGTCGTAGGTCATCCGACCCTGGTCTCGACAGGTGGGTGATCCGAGAGCACGCGGCCATTCTGACGGCGGCGCCTCTCGGGCCAGACCTCGAGCGGCGCGGCCGGGAGTCCGCGCACGAGCACATGGTCGATTCCCGGCCCGAGCGCGGTGAAGCCCGGGAGCTCGTGCAGGTGGTCGGCTCGTAGGTTGAAGTCGCCCGCGAGCACGCACGGCAGCTCGCCGGCGAGCTCCGAGGCGAAGCGCTCGGCCCGGACGATCTCGGCGGCGACGAGCTCCGGCCGGCGGAAGGCGTTCGAGGCGTGCAGATTCGCGACGACGAGGCTTTCGAGCCGGACGGCGTGGCACCAGCGCGGCTCGCGCCGCCGCTCATCGATCCGGCCCTCGTCGATTCGAATCGTGTGGTGCTCGAGCGGCTCCAGCCCCGGCTCGAGCAGGATTGCGTTCGCCTGACCCGCGATCGCCGAGCGGAAGAGGCCGTTGTCCAGCCGCGTGATCGCGCCGCCGAGCCAGGCGGGGAGCCACGGCCGCTTCGTCACGACCCAGCGCGCGCGCATTCCGCTCCAGCGCGCGAGGCGCGGGAGCGCCCAGAGCGGCACCTCCTGGAGACAGAGCACGTCGGGACGATCGGCGGTCGCGAGCCGGATCATCGCGTGCAGCCGGCTATCGCGACCCGGAGGGCTCGTGTTGCCGTGGAAGACGTTCCAGCTTCGCACGAGCAGGCCGGTCGGGACGTCGGTCTTCACGGGGCCATTCTCGCGCGCCCCGGTGGCCTTCGACGTGTCCACGATCGACGTGTCTGGCTCGGACTCGTCCAGGGGCTGGCCCTGGACGGGTCCGAAGGAGACGCGTCGAGACGGGCCGCGTCCAGGGGCTGGCCCTGGACGCGGCCCAAAGAGACCTGTCGAAACGGGGACCGGGACACGGCTCTTCGGGCCGATCTGGACTGCGCCGATCTAGGCTGGTGCACGTGCGCGTCGTCCTCGCCGATCCGCCCGCGTTCACGCCGCTCTACGACCACGAGCTCGGTGCAGCGCTCGCTCGGGCCGGCGCCGAGGTCGAGCTCGTGACGTCCCGATTCCGCTTCGGGGACGTCCCCGAGCCGGCGGGCTACGAGCGGCGCGAGCTCTTCTATCCGCTCTCCTCGCGAGTCTTCGGTCGCTCGCCGCTGCGATTACCGGTGAAGGCGCTCGAGCATCCGCTCGGGCTGGCGCGACTCGCACGCTTGCGCGCGGACGTCGTCCATGTCCAATGGCTCACGCCCGAGCTGGACGACCGGCTCCTGCGTCACCGCTCGCCACTCGTCCTGACCGCGCACGATTTGCTCCCGCGACGCACGGCAGCGAAGACGGAGCTTTGGCGGCGTCTCTTCGGCCGCTTCGAGCAGATCGTCGTCCACAGCGAGCGCGGTCGGGGCGTGCTCGCCGCGTTCGGGTTGCCGGAGGGGAAGCTGCGCGTGATCCCACATCCGGTGTCGCCGAGCGATCCCGAGCGAGCGGACGACGGCCGGACGGTGCTCGCACTCGGGATGATCCGACCGTACAAGCAGGTTGAGCATGCGGCCGAGGCGGCGCGACTCGCGGGGGCGCGCCTGCTCGTCGCCGGCGATCCGGTGGGTCCCTTGCCCGAGCTCGACGGCGCCGAGCTCCGACTCGGCTACCTCTCGAGCGGGCAGATCGAGCGTGCGCTCGGCGAGGCGACGGTCGCCGTCTTCCCCTACCGGGCCGAGCTCGACCAGAGCGGGGCGCTCCTGCAGGCGCTCGGAGCGGGCGTCCCGGCGGTCGTCTACGACGTCGGCGGTCTCGCGGAGCCCGTGCGCGCGTTCGGCGCCGGCCGCGTCGTTCCCGCCGACGATGTGGCCGCTCTTGGCGCCGCGATCGCCGAGCTGCTCGACGACGCCGGGGAACTCGAAGCTGCTCGCGCGGGCGCCCGCCGCGCACGCGCGGAGCTGACCTGGGACGTGGCGGCGCAGGCGCACCTCGCGCTCTACCGGGAGCTCCTGTGATCTTTCGCAGGAACCGCTTCGCCGACCTCGTCCGCCGCCAGCTCGACCTCTTCGTCGCAGAGGAGGCGGAGCTCCTCGCCGAGGTCGTCGAGGCGGAGCGCGCTTACGACGCGGCCGAGCGCGAGGACGCCGAGCACGCGTACGCCGACTTCCAGCTCGTTCTCGACACCGGCCGCGACCGCCTCGCCGAGATCCAAGCAACCTATGCAGCGACGCTCGACGAGGTTGCGGCGCGGGAATACGAGGCTGCGTTCGTCCGCGCCACAACCAGGCGCTTTCCTCGTTTCGTCGCCGGTCTCTAGGCTGCGCCGACATGCGAATCGAGGACTACGGCCTGATCGGCGACCTGCAGACGGCGGCGCTCGTCGGCCGCAACGGCTCGATCGACTGGCTCTGCTTCCCCCGCTTCGACTCGGACGCCTGCTTCTCGGCGCTCCTCGGGAGCGAGGACGACGGGCGCTGGGCAATCGCGCCCGCCGCGGAGATCGTCTCGACCGCGCGCTGCTATCGCGAGCGCTCGCTGGTCCACGAGCTGCTCTTCGAGACCGCGGAGGGCAAGGTGCGCGTGATCGACTTCATGCCGCCGCGAGGCGAGGATCCGGATGTCGTCCGAATCGTCGAGGGCGTCAGCGGAACGGTCTCGATGCGGATGGAGCTCGTGATCCGGTTCGCGTACGGCTCAATCGTTCCGTGGGTGCGCCGCCTGGACGACGACTCGCGCATCGCGATCGCCGGCCCCGACGCGATCTCGCTGCGAGCGCCGGTGGAGGTGCGCGGCGAGAACCTGCGTACGGTTGCGGACTTCACGGTAGCCGCGGGCGAGCGACTGCCCTTCGTCCTGACCTGGTACCCCTCGCACCACGACGAGCCGGCCCCGATCGATGCCGAGCAGGCCCTCGAGGACACGTGCTCGTTCTGGCGCGAGTGGGTCGGCACCTGCACGTACGGCGGGCGCTGGAGCGAGGCTGTGATCCGCTCGCTGATGGTGCTGAAGGCGATGACGTACGCGCCGACCGGCGGGATCGTGGCGGCCCCGACGACCTCGCTTCCCGAGCTGATCGGGGGCGTCCGCAACTGGGACTACCGATACTGCTGGCTCCGCGACGCGACCTTCGCGCTCGACGCGCTCGTCGTCAACGGCTTCATCGACGAGGCGCGCGCCTGGAGGCGCTGGCTCCTGCGTGCGGTCGCCGGCGACCCGGACGACCTTCAGATCATGTACGGGCCGGCCGGCGAGCGGCGACTACCGGAGTTCGAGGTGCCGTGGCTCGCCGGCTACGAGGGCTCGCAGCCCGTCCGGATCGGCAACGGCGCCAGCACGCAGTTCCAGCTCGACGTCTACGGCGAGGTGATGGACGTCCTCCACGAGGCGCGTCGCGCCCGGCTCGAGCGCGACGAGGATTCCTGGGCGCTGCAGCGCGCGCTGCTCGCGAACCTGGAGCGGCGCTGGCGCGAGCCCGACGAGGGGATCTGGGAGGTGCGCGGCGGTCGACGCCACTTCACCCACTCGAAGGTCATGGCCTGGGTCGCGTTCGACCGGGGAATCGCGGCGATCGAGGAGTTCGGCCACGAGGGGCCGGTCGAGCGCTGGCACGAGGCATGCGAGGAGATCCGGGCCGAGGTGCTCGACCGCGGCTTCGACGAGGAGCTCGACTCCTTCGTCCAGTCGTACGACTCGAAGCGCCTCGATGCCTCGCTGCTCACGATCCCGCTCGTCGGCTTCCTCCCGCCCGAGGATCCGCGCGTCCTCGGAACGCTCGAGGCAATCCGGACCGAGCTCTACCGCGACGGCTTCGTCCAGCGCTACAGTCACGAAGAGGACGACCTGGTGGACGGCCTCCCGCCGGGCGAGGGCTCGTTCTTCCTCTGTTCCTTCTGGTTCGTGGACAATCTGGCGCTGCTCGGTCGCGTGGACGAGGCGGTCGAGACGTTCGAGCGGCTGCTGGCGTTGCGGAACGAGCTCGGGTTGCTCTCTGAGGAGTACGACGTCGTGCTCGAGCGGCAGGTCGGCAACTTCCCGCAGGCGTTCTCGCACATCGGCCTCATCAATACCGCGATGACGCTGGAAAAGGCCCTTGCGAGGATCTGATCTGCGTCAGCTCTCGTCGCCGTTCGCAAGCGAGACGGCCGCGTTCACGAGCGCGAGGTGGACGAGCGCCTGCGGGAAGTTGCCGAGCAGGTCGCCCGAGTCCGGATCCATCTCCTCGGCGTAGAGGCCGACATCATTCGCGAGCTCGACCAGCTCGCTCATCAGCTCGTTGCCCTCCTCTGCCCGGCCGGCCCGGCCGAGCACGTCCACGAGCCAGAACGAGCACGTCAGGAACGCACCTTCCCGCTCGGCCGAGCCGGTGTTCCGATAGAGGAGCGGGCTGCCGGCCGACAGGTCTCTGCGGATCGCCTCGACAGTGGAGGCGAAGCGCGGTTCACCCGCACTCGAGTAGGCGCAAAGCGCGAGCGAGAGGAGCGACGCATCGGCGGTCCCGGCGAGATCCGGCGCCGGGAGGTAGCTGCCGCGCCTCTCGTCCCAACCGTCTTCCTCGATCCACGCTCTCACGGCGTCGGCCGCCGCGCGCCACGTCGAGCCGCGATCCGGGATCGCTCCTTCGGCGGCGAGGGTGGCGGCGCGGTCGAGCGCCGTCCAGCACATCGCCTTCGACTGGACGAAGTCGTGCTGGCCATCCCGCACCTCCCAGATCCCGGCGTCCGGGCGTCGCCAGGCCGCGACGACGAAGTCGGCGAAGCTCGCGAGCAGCGCGCCGGCGTCGGTGCCGAGGGAGCCCGTAGCGCCGCGCAACCGGGAAGCGCTCTCGAGCAGATGACCGTAGTTGTCGAGCTGGAGCTGCTGCGTCGCCGCGTTGCCGATCCGAACGGGCCGCGTACTTCTATAGCCGGGTAGATCGAGCTCCCGCTCCGCGGCCGGGGCGCTGCCGTCGACGCAGTAGAGCGGCTTCACCTCGGGCGCGTCCGGTCGAGTCGCTTCGATCTGCCAGCGGAAGAACGCCTCCGCCTCGGCCTCGAAACCGAGGCTCAGGAGCGCCCGCATCGTGTAGATCCCGTCGCGGAGCCACGAGAAGCGGTAGTCCCAGTTGAGCTCGCCGCCGATCCGCTCGGGCAGCGAGGTCGTCGGAGCGGCGACGATCGCGCCGGTCGGCTCGTACTGGAGCAGCTTGAGCACGAGCGCGCTGCGGACGACCTGCTCGCGCCACGGCCCGTCGTAGCGAGCGCGTCCGCTCCAGTCCATCCACCAGGCCGACGTGCGCTCGAGCTCTCGCTCGACTTCGTTCCTGCTCGCCCCGCCCCCGCCCACTCCGGCCGTGAAGGTAGCGCGGTCGCCCTCGCCGATCGCGAACCAATCGTCGGCTGGACCGTCGTCTGTCCCCCATGTCCGAAGGCGAAGCTCCTGCTCTGGCTCGCTCCGCCCGAAGTCGAACCGCGGCTCGAAGCGCAGGCGCATCGACACGGAGCCTGCCCGGCCGTCGACGATCCGAACGAGACACGGCTCGTCGCCCCGGAGCAGCGCGTCCGTGACCCGCACCGAGCCGGACGCGGTCGTGAACGTCGTCTCGAGCACGTTCGTCCCTTCCCGGTAGCGGCGCACGGCGTCGAAGGCCTCGTCGGGGCAGAGCTCGAAGCGGCCGCCCGCATCCGCGTCGAGAATTCGGTCGAACCAGGGTGGCGAGTCGCAACGCGGCAGGCAGAGCCAGTCGATCGAGCCGTCGCGGCCCACGAGCGCCGTCGTGCGCCCGTCGCCGATCAGCGCGTAGTCGCGCAGCGGCAGGTAGCCGTCGATCCGCTCGACCCTGTTCATCTCGACCCTGTTCACGCCGGGCTGCATTCCCGCGCGCTGCCGTCCGGAACCGTCAGCGGTGGCCGAAATGATGGGCCGGCGGCAGCGCCGCGCCGACATCGCTCTGCGCGATCCCGCGCGCGAGCGGGCCGAGGCTCTCGAGCTCGCCGACGACGATGTTCCGGTTCTCGCCCAGTCGCTCGAAGCGTCCGCGCACGAGCAGGAGCGGCTCGCCGCGGACGATCGCGCGATGGCGCTCGTACACCTCGGGCGAGACGATCAGGTTCACCTGGCCGAGCTCGTCCTCGAGCAGCATGAAGACGATCCCGTTCGCTGTCGCCGGCCGCTGGCGCGCGATCGCGAGCCCGGCGAAGGCGACGCGGCTTCTATGCGGAGCCGTGTTCAGCTCCCGGCTCGCGAGCACGTCGGCCGGCAGATGCGGCCGTAGCAGTGTCAGCGGATGCACGTCGACGGAGAGGCTCGTCCCCGCGTAGTCGGCGAGCATCCGCTCCCAGGCGGTCAGGTCGGGGAGAGTCGGCGTCGCGGCGGTCGGCTCCAGCGAGAGCCGGAGCTGCACGTTCTCGCGCACCGTCTGCGGCCGGAGGACGAGCCCGAGCTGCCAGAGCAGGTCGCGCCGCTTCCCCCACCGGTCGCAAGCGCCGCTCGAGACGAGCGCCTCCAACTCGCGGGCGTCGAGAGGCGCGCGCCGAGCGAGATCGCCGACGTCCGTGAATGAGCCGTTCTCCTTCCGCTCTGCGACGAGCCGCTCCGCATCGTCGGCTCCCACCGAGCGCACGTACGCGAGCCCGATCCGCACCGCGGTCCTCAAACTTTGTGTTTCTGAAACACAAGCGCACTCGGCGCGGCTCGCATTGATCTCCGGCGGCAGCACCTTTACCCCGCGCCGCTGGGCGTCGCGCACGAGCGAAGCCGGCGGATAGAAGCCCATCGGCTGCGCGTTCAGGAGCGAGCAGAGGAACTCGGCCGGATAGTGGTGCCGCAGCCACGCGGACTGGTAGGCGAGTAAGCCGAACGCGGCGGCGTGCGACTTCGGGAAGCCGAAGCCGGAGAAGCCCGTCAGCTTGTCGTAGACGAGATCGGCGGTCGCCGGGTCGACGCCCTTCTTCCCGGCGCCTTCGATGAACTGCGCGCGAAACGCCTCGAGCGCCTCAGCGCTCCGCTTGCGGCTCATCGCGCGACGCAGCCCCTCTGCCTCGCCGACCGTGAAGCCGGCGAGCGCCATCGCCACCTCGAGCACCTGATCCTGGAAGACGACGACGCCGTGGGTCTCGCGCAGCGGCTCGCGCAGGAGCTCGTGGTCGACCGGCGGCACATAGTCCGGGTCGAGCCGGAGCTGCTCGCGGGCGTGGATGTACGGGTGCACCGCCTTCCCCTGGATCGGTCCCGGCCGGACGAGCGCCACTTGGACGGTGAGGTCGTCGAGGTTCTCGGGCTTCGTCCGCAGCAGGCTCTGCATCTGCGCCCGGCTCTCGATCTGGAAGTCGCCGACGGTGTCGGCGCGCTGGATCTCGGCATAGACATCCTTGTCGTCGAGCGGAATCCGCGAGAGGTCGATCGGCTCGCCGTAGGCCTCGGCGATCTGCTCGACGCAATCCTCCACCGCCGAGAGCATCCCGAGTCCGAGCAGGTCGATCTTGAGGAAGCCCGCGTCGGCGCACGAATCCTTGTCCCACTGGCAGAGCTGGCGGCCGGCCATCGCCGCCGGCTGCACCGGCACGAGCTCGACGAGCGGCCGCGACGAGATCACCATCCCGCCCGGGTGCTGCGAGATGTGGCGCGGCAGGCCGCCGATCTCGCCCGTCAGCTCCGCGAAGGCGCGCCAGCGCGGCGAGAGCAGCTTACGTTCGTACTCGGGCAAGAGCGCGAGCTCCTCCGCAACGCGCTTCGCGCTCCAGCCGTCCGAGAAGCGCGCCAGCCGCTCGAGCTCGGCGAAGGGGAGTCCGAGCGCCTTGCCGACGTCGCGGATCGCCCCACGCGAGCGATAGGTGGCGAAGCTTGCGACGAGCGAGGCGTGACGCCGCCCGTAGCGCTCGGTCACCGCAACGATCAGCTTCTCGCGGATGTCGCGTGGGAAGTCGAGGTCGATGTCGGGCACCGACGAGAGCTCCCGGTTGAGGAAGCGGCCGAGCGAGAGGTTCGATGCGACCGGGTCGACGTGCGAGAGCCCGGTCAGGTAGCAGACAATCGAGCCGACCGAGCTGCCGCGACCGCGTCCCGGTGGCAGCGAGCGCCTCGGCGAGTCTCGTCCCCGCACTTCGTTCGCGCACTCGCGCGCGAGCTCGAGCACCTCCCAGTGGAGCAGGAAGAAGCCGGCGAGCCCGAGCTCGTCGATCAAGGCAAGCTCCTCACGGAGCCGTCGCCGCGCATCTCCAAGTAACAGTCTGTTACTTGGTGGGTAGCGATCGGCGAACGCGGCCTCGCAGACCTGCGCCAGTTTGCGGATCGCCGGCTCGGCGCCGTCGGAGAAGTCGGGGTAGCGGTAGCCGAGCTCGGCGGTGAGGTCGAACTCGAGGCGCTCGGCGAGCTCGGCGGTCCGCCGCACCGCGTCGCGGTCGTCCGGGAAGAGCTCGTCGAGCTCGGTGGGCGCGCGCAGCACGCTCTCGCGGTTGCCGCGCCGCTCCCGCTCGCACCCGTCGAGCGAGGTGCGGTGGCGGATCGCGACGAGCACGTCCTGGAGCGCGGTCCTCCGGAGGGTGTGCGAGTGCACGTTCCCGGTGACGACGGTCTGCGCGCCGATGTGCGCCGCGAGGTCGCGCAGGAGCGCGTTGCGGCGGGCGTCGCCGCGCTCGAACGGGCGCTGGAGCTCGACGTAGAAGCGGTCGCCGAAGGCCCGTGCGAGGGAGACGGCCGCGTTCGGGTCGCGCACGCCCAGGCCGCTGCGGGCGCAGCCGGAGAGGCAGACGAGACCTTCGTTCCTCTCGGCCAGGAGGTCGAGGTCGAGACCGGGTGCCAGGAGCTCCCCCTCTTTCGGCCGCGTCCCCGCGTGAGCTGCGGTCAGCAACCGGCAGAGGTTCGCGTAGCCCGCAGCCGACTCGACGAGCAGGGTCACGTGCGCGCCGCCGACGAGCGTCACCTCCGCTCCCGTAAGCGGTCGCACCCCCACGAGCTTCGCCGCGTGGGCGAACTCGAGCGAGCCGTAGACGCCATCGTGATCGGTGAGCGCGAGCGCCTCGTAGCCGAGCTCGGCCGCCCGCAAAGCGAGCTCCTCCGGGTGCGAGGCCCCGTCCAGGAACGAATAGGCTGAGTGCGCGTGGAGCTCGACGTAGGCCAACCGCTGCTCCTACCGCCCGGCGAGGGCGAGATCATCGGCGACTCGACGGACCGGCGGGTCGAGATCCTCTCCGATCACGAGGCGCTGAACGCCACCTGGTCGCGCTTCGGGCCGGAACGCGAAGGAGCAGATCCGCACATCCATCGCCGCCACAGCGACCTCTTCTACGTCCTCGCGGGCGAGCTGACGGTCGGGCTCGGCGCCGATTGCGGCGAGATCGTCGCGCCGGCCGGGACGCTCGTACTCGCGCCGCCGCTCGTCGTTCACTCGTTCCGGAACGGGAGCACCGAAGAGGTGCGCTATCTCAACCTCCACGCGCCGGGCAAGGGCTTCGCCGACTACCTGCGCGGGCGGCGCGACGGCCGTGAGGCGTCCTTCGACTCGGAAGACCCGCCCGCCGACGGTGGCAGGCCTGTCGACGAGGCGATCGTCCGCAGAGGCGTCACGCTCCTCGCCGACATCGAGGAGATCGGCGTCACGGAGGTGCGGAGCGAGCCGGATAGCGCGTCGCCGCCGCAGCACTTTCACCGTCGCCACAGCGAGTTCTTCTACGTCCTCGCGGGCGAGCTGACCTTCACGACCGGTGGGCGCGAGCTGCGGGCGACGCCCGGCTCGTGGGTGCAGATTCCGCCGGGCGTGCTGCACACGTTCGCGGTCACCGTCGCCGAGGCGGCGCGCTTCCTCGACATCCATGCGCCGAGCTGCGGCCTCGGCGAGCTCGATCAGGAGCCGGCCTAGCCCGACCGCGTGAACCCGAAGTTCTCGCCTGCCTGGTTCGCGACCTTCGGTCGACCCGATCCAGCGACAACCGCGCGCGAGGTCGACTTCCTGGCACGCGTCCTGCCCAGGCCGCCGGCGAGCGTGCTCGACGTGCCCTGCGGCTTCGGCCGCCACGCGCACGCGCTCTCGCTGCGCGGCTATCAGGTGACCGGCGTCGAGCGCGACCCTGCTGTCGCTGCCGAGGCGCGCGCGGCAGGACTGGCCGTGCACGAGCTCGACCTGCGTTGTCTCGACGAGTTGACCGGCACGTTCGACGCTGTGATCTGCATGTGGGCGAGCTTCGGCTGGTTCGACGACGAGACGAACGGCGAGGTTTTCGCGGCAATGGCAGCGAAGACAGCCGACATGCTCGTGCTCGATATCTACAACCAGGCGTTTTTTCGGACGCACCAGGGTCGAGGCGAGAACCGAGGTGTGCGCGAGGACAGACACGTCGAGCACAATCGCCTGCGCACGACTCTCGACTACCCCGATGGCAGCCGGGATTCGTTCGAGTGGCGCCTCTACGAGCCCGATGAGCTCGAGGCACTCGGCAGACCGGTCGGGCTGCGTCTCGATCTCGTTTGCGCGGACTTCTCGGAGAAGCCGCCGACGAGCGAGACGCCGCGCACCCAGCTCGTCTTCCGGCGCGATACTCAGGCGCGTTGCGAAAACCAACAACCGGCTTCCTCGTCGCGGAAGACGCAGGCGTTCTGGCCCGATTCGAGCACGAGGTCGAAATAGCGCCGGTCGACGGGGTCGTCCGTCCACCAGCGGTCGACGACTCGCCATTCCTCGCGCAGCACTGCAACCCCGAGCCGGTTCACTCGGACCGGAACGCCGACCGGCGAGGCCTCCACCAGCACCGGCCTTGGAGCATTTATTCGTCCCGCGGGACGAACAGCGCTCGTGCCTCGGGAATCCTCGACCATGGCGCCACCTCCAGGACGGCGACGACGGAGCCGGAGCCCGTGCTGGCGCGAACCTGGCGCAGACCGTCGCTCAGGCGAGCGTTGACCTCGTTGGCGGCCGGCTTGACGAGCTCGAGCTGCTGCCCCACCGACTCGGAGAGCTCGACGGCTTCGAGCCGCAGCTCGAGGACGGGCGCCGGCAGCTCGAGCAGCTTCGGGCCGAGCGCGGCGCGCAGGCGTGGGCGCTCGGCCGTGGGATCGCGCAGCGTCACCGTGCGCCTCCAGGAGCCGCCGCCCACGAGCCGCGCCGAGAGTGCGAGCTTGCGGAACGGCCTCCCCGCTCGCTCAGGCCGTGCGAGCAGCCGGTCGAGCAGTGCCCCGAACGCCCGCCGCAGGGTCAGCTCGTTCCCGATCGCCTCCGGGAACTCGAGCGCCTCGGCGAGCTCGGCGGGCGGGCGGCGACCCTGGATGCGTCGCTGCGATCCCCCCTGAGCGAGCGTCCACGCCCGCCGCCCTTCCGGCCCGAGCCGCTCGGCGACGGAGCCCCCCGGCAACGCCGCCAGCTCTCCCAGCTTCCGCACACCCAGCCCCTCGAGCTCCGCGTACCGGTCGGCCGGCAGCGGCAGGAGCGAGAGCGGCAGCGGTGCGAGGAAGCACTCCTCCGTGCCGTCCGCGACGACGAGTGCCTGCCCGGGACGCGCGACGCTCGCCGCCGCGAGGGCGGCGAACCGGCGCCGGGCAGCGCCCGCGCGTGGATCCCAGGCAGATCCGATCGAGGCGAGCGCCCGCTCGAGCGCCGCCTCCAGACCTCCGTACAGTCGCTCGACCCCGCGCGTCTCGAAGTAGACGCGGCCGGGCTCCTCGGGCTCGACGGCGAAGCCGGAGTCCTCGAGGCGTTGCAGCGCCCCCTCCCACTCGCGCTCGACCGCGGCCGGATCCTGCTCGACGAGGACGAGCGCCGGACAGGTAGCGAGCGCCTCGCCCAGCCTCATCCCCGGCTGCACACCCGCGAGCTCGGCTGCGGCGGTCACCGCTCCCACGAGCGGCTCCGAGCCCGGGAGCGGCGAGAGGGCCGCCGGCACGAGCGCCAGTCTCGGCCGCGAGCGAAGCGCTGCGCGCAACTCGAAGCCGAGGATGACGAGACAGGCAATCACAGGAACGTATGTTCTACACACGAACAGACGTTCCTGTCAACTGCATTGACGTTCTACGTGCTCCTGCCCGCTAGGCTAATCCGGATGGCCGAGACGCTCACGTGTTACCGGCATCCCAACCGGGAGACAGGCGTCTCGTGCTCGGAGTGCGGCCGCGGGATCTGCCCGGATTGCATGCGCTTCGCCCCCGTCGGGATCCGCTGCCCCGATCACGCGGGCAACCAGAAGGTCGTTCGGGGGGTTCCGCGTCCGTCGACGGCCAAGCTGCTGACGCGCGGAGGCGAGGGCGCGGTCACGCGCGCGCTGATCGGGATCAACGTCGCCGTCTACCTGCTCACGCTCGCCGCGGGCGCGTCGATCAACGGGGTCGGCGGCCGGGTGTACGAGGAAGGCGTCCTCTTCGGGCCGCTCGTGGCCGAGGGGGAGTGGTGGCGGCTCCTGACGTCGACCTTCATGCATTACGGCCCCTTCCATCTCCTGATGAACATGTACTCGCTCTACCTGCTCGGCGGCGCGCTCGAGGGCGCGCTCGGACGAGTCCGGTACGTTGCGCTGTATCTCGTCTCCGGGCTCGCGGGCGCGGCGGGAGCGCTCCTCCTGAGCCCGAACTCGCTGACGCTCGGCGCCTCCGGCGCGATCTTCGGCGTGATCGGAGCAATCTTCATCCTCGAGCGCCAGGGGCTGCGCGTCTTCCCGGGCAGCGTCGTCGGCCTGCTCGTCGCGAACCTCGCCTTCACGTTCCTCTTCGCGCGCTTCATCTCGGTCGGCGGGCATCTCGGCGGGCTCGCGGGCGGCGCACTCGCGGCGCTCGCGCTCTCACGCTTCGGGCGCGGCCACGCGGCCTACGGGAAGCCGGGCCTGATCGGCCTGGCGGGCCTCGCCGGCGTCGCGGTCGCAAGCGTCGCGATCTCGTATTTCAGCGTGATGAGCTAGGGAACGACCTCGAAGCCGGCGGCACGGAAGTCGGCGTCGAACGCGAACGCTGTTCGGAGATTTCGGAGTCGCATGAGCTCGAAGCTCGTGTGGTCGACGAACGAGACGCGATGCGATGCCCGCCGATACGCGGACACGACCGACAGGTGCTCTTCGCGGTCGATCCAGATCGTCTCTACGACCGGGAGGATCTCATCGAGGAGCTTGTCGGTCGCGGCTCGGCCAAGGCGGCGTTCAACGAGCGCAATCGTCTCGACGATGACATACCTGTGCGTGAGAAGCGGCTCCACGGGCACGATCTCACCCAAGGCGCGTGCCGCAGATTCGTGCACCGGATCCTCGCGGTCGATGAGAGCGTAGAGCGCAGACGTGTCTACGAAGAGCGCCAGTCGAGATACGCCTCCTCGAGATACCGATCGTGCTCCTCCGCGACGTTGCCCCCGCCCCCGGCAAACGATCCGACGGCGGCCAGCGCGCGCCTGATCTTCTCCTCCCGTTCGGGATCGACCTCGGGCACGACGGCGTCGACAGCCTCGCGGATGACCGCGGCCATCGAGACGCCGCGTTCTCGCGCGACCCGCTTCAGGCGCTCGGCTTGCTCCTCGGTGAGGGAGATCTGGGTGCGGATCATTGCGATGTAAGAATAGTGACCGTTACATCATCTGCAAGGACGTCTGGGGAACGCTTGTTCGTCCGACGCTTGCAGCACACTGACATCCGACCAGCAAACGAGGATGAACACATGCAGATGAACGAATCCCGCCTTGCCGCGAATGTCATCCATTCAGGCGATGCACGGCAGCTGTTGAGCCGTCTCACACCCGAAAGCGTCGCGTTGAGCGTCTGGTCCCCGCCGTACTTCGTGGGGAAGTCGTACGAGCAGCACCTCACGTTCCACGACTGGTCAGAGCTCCTCCGCGAGGTGATTGCGGGCCACTACGAGATTCTCGTTCCCGGGGGTTTCGTCGCGATCAACATCGCGGACATCCTCTGTTTCGCGGACGACCGGATGCCGCGCGTGCAGGCTGACGTCGTCTCCACGAAGCGAAGTCCCGTGACGCGGGATATGGTCGTGGCGGCCCGGGAGTCTCATCCTGGTCTGAACCGCTACGAACTCGCGGCTCTGCTCGGATGCAGCGAGCAGACGATCGACCGGCGCCTGAATCACAACAACGTTCGGGGCGGAAAGTACTCGCCGCAAACGAAAGTGAAAAGTGTGGCCGGGCTCGTTGAGAGCTGGGCCGAGGCCGCCGGTTTCTTCCTCTACGATCGACGCGTATGGATGAAGGATCCTGCCTGGGCCAACAGCCGCTGGCACTCACTCTCCTATCGAGCAGTCGACGAGTTCGAGTACGTGTTCGTGCTCTGGAAGCCCGGGATCACGAGGGTCGATCGCGGTCGTCTCACACCCTTGGAGTGGCGGTCGTGGGGTTCGAGGGGCGTCTGGGAGATTCCATCGGTTCGGGCGAACGACGACCACGAAGCCAAGTTCCCGATCGAGCTTCCGCGGCGGCTCATCCGCCTCCTCTCGGATCCAGGCGACGTCGTGCTCGACCCCTTCGTCGGCAGCGGCACGACAGCGGTCGCGGCGCAGGAGCTTGGTCGCCGGTACATCGGCTTCGAGCTGCTGCCTCATTACGCAGAGCTTGCGCGACAGCGACTCATGCAGGTGAACGTCGAGCGGCATCAGCTTGAGCTTCCGGTCGCCTCATGAGTTCGAGAATGACCTCGACGCGCTAGAAGCCGTTGAAAAGGCGACGACACGCTTCGTTGGCCACGCCGTGCACGATCTTCTCCCGATCGCTGCTCAGCAGTTTCAGGGAATAGCCGTCGGTACGGGAGTTGGCGATCGCGCGAACTATCTCGGTGAAGACCTCACGCGGCTGGCTCTCGACCGAATCGGCGCATCCCGAGTCATTGATGGCCGCTTGTTCGGGACGACCGACTACAAGCTTGCGTCGTATCAGTTCCTTCCTGACTTCGCGGTTCGACAGGCCTTGTTCGTCGACTCGAAGGCGGAGAAGAACGCGCTGAACGTCGCGCGTATTCAGGTCACTCAGACCTCACTGGAAGTCCGGCAGTTCCGTGATAGCGGCCCTATTTGCGTGGCTGGCCGCGTTCCTCCCATCTGGTCATCTCAGGACGGCCATGACTATCTGCCGACAACCGTCTTCGTGAAATACCACTACCGTCAGTCCGCAGAAGGGCTCGAACTCCGCGTTGTCTCGGTCGTCGCGCTGCCTCATGCATTCCTCCAGGAGATCTACAACCCGACTGCGGCTGATCGAATCTGGAATGTGGGTCCC
>JANDLU010000061.1 GCA_024330215.1 Candidatus Gaiellasilicea maunaloa | reverse complement strand
CTAGGCCCCTAGCTCAAGCCGGGGCGAATCCATCCGATGAATGAGCGGATGGACGAAACCGACTTCCGCGCGATCGTCGAGGAACTCCCGCTCGTCGTCTACGTCGACGCGCTCGACGCGCGGAGCACGCCCATCTACGTGAGCTCCCAGATCGAGAACCTGCTCGGCTACACGGCGGCCGAGTGGCAGGCCGATCCGGACCTCTACGTCCGCTCCCTCCACGCAGACGACCGGGAGCGCGTGCTCGAGGAGATCGCGGCCAGGAATCGCGGCGAGGTCTCCCCCGGCTCTCACGATTACCGCCTGTTCACTCGCGACGGCTCGCTCGTCTGGGTGCGCGACGAGGAGGTCGTCGTCCGGGACGCCGCTGGGGTGCCGATCCAGGCGCAGGGTTACCTGCAGGACGTGACGGAGCGCCGCCAGCAGAGCATGCGTCTCGAGCTCCTGGTCCAGATCCTGGCCCTGGCGGCCGAAGACCTGTCGCCGTCGCAACTCGTCGAGCGCGGATCCAAGCTCCTTGCGGGCGTGCTCGGTCGCGTTAGCGTCACCTATGTCGAGATCGGCCCTGGGCAGACGGGCAAGGCCCGCTACTCGACCGACCCGGATGCACGCCTCGGGGAGATTCCGGTGATCGCCGAGTCGCTGCGCCGGCTCGAGCACGGGCCGATCGTCGTCGACGACGTGCTCGAGGAGGACTGGTTGGAGCCGGTGCGTGGGATCCTCGCCGCAGCCGACGTCCGTTCGGCGGTCGACATCCCGCTCCGCCGCGGCGGCAGCCTCGCGGCAGCGCTCTGGTTCAACGCACCCGAGCCGCGCCGTTGGACCGTCGACGAGGTCCTCACCCTGACCGAGATGGCCGAGCAGCTGGCCGTCCTGCTCCAGAGCGCCGAGGAGCGCGAGCAGCGGCGTCGCGCCGAGCGTGAGTTGCTCCGTCGCGAGGCGATCCTCGAAGCGGTCAGCCTCAGCGCGGCCCAACTCCTCGCCGAGCCGGACTGGCGGACGGTGGCACCGCTGCTGCTCGAGCGGGTCGGCACCGCCGTCGGGGCGAGCCGCGCCTACCTGTTCGAGAACGCGCTCGACCCGATTGGCGGGCTCGTCTCGAGCGAGCGCTTCGAGTGGGCTGCAGAGGGCGTCGCGCCGCAGCTCGAGAACGAGCTGATGCAGGAGATGTCGTTCGCCGACGTCGGGCTTGGCCGCCTCGAGCAGGTGGTCGGCTCCGACCGCGTGTTCTCGGCGGTCGTCTCACGCCTGCCCGAGTCCGAGCGCTCGCTCTTCGTGCGCCAGCGGATCAAGTCGCTGATCGCGGTTCCGATCGTCGTCGATGGGGTGTCGTGGGGATTCCTCGGCTTCGACGACTGCGAGCACGAGCGCGAGTGGGCCGTGACGGAGAGCGAGGCGTTCCGCCTGGCCGCCAGCCTCGTCGCGGCGGCGGTCCAGCGCCGGGGCTCCGAGACGACGCTCCGCGAGCAGGAGCAGAAGCTCCGGGCGGTGTTCGAGACGTCGGTCGACGCGGTGGTGATCATGGACGACGATCGGCGTTTCCTGGACGTCAACCCCGGCGCCTGCAACCTGTTCGGCCGGGACAAGGACGATCTCGTCGGGCGCAGCATCGACGATTTCCTTCCGCCGGAGGAGCTGGAGCGTGTCGCCACCGACTGGGAGTCCCTGCGGACGACCGACTCGGAGTTCAGGGATCGGCATGTTCTCCGCGCCGACGGGAGCCAGAGGCAGGTCGAGGGCTCGCTCAGCGCGCACGTCCTCCCCGGCCTGCACATCGGCTTCATCCGCGACGTGACCGAGCGCAAGCAGCTCGAAGCGGAGCTCCTGAGCGCGCAGAAGCTCGAGAGCATCGGCCGACTCGCCGGCGGGGTCGCGCACGACTTCAACAACCTGCTGACGGCGATCTCCGGTTACACATCGCTCCTCCTCGAACGGACGCACGGCGACGTCGAGCTCGCCCACGATCTCGGTGAGATCCGCCGCGCTGCAGAGCGTGCCGCCGAGCTCACGAGTCAGCTCCTCGCGTTCGGCCGGCGGCAGGTGTTGCAACCGCGGGCGGTCGATCTGAACGAGGTGCTCACCGAGATCGGCTCGCTACTCCTGCGCCTGCTCGGGGAGCACATCGAGCTCGAGCTCCGTCCGGCGCCGGCTCTCGGGGCCGTGCGCGTCGATCCGGGCCAGATCGAGCAGGTGATCGTCAACCTGGCCGTGAATGCGCGAGACGCGATGCCGGATGGCGGCCGCCTGACGATCTCGACACGCGCGCGCGAGCTGGAGACAGGACCCGGGATCGAGCTCGAGGTCGCCGACACCGGGGTCGGGATGGACGAGCAGACGAAGGCACAGGTCTTCGAGCCGTTCTTCACCACCCGCGCGAAGGGCAACGGGCTCGGGCTCGCCACGGTCTACGGGATCGTCAGCCAGAGCGGCGGCGCGATCACGGTCGAGAGTCGTCCGGGCGAGGGCTCGACCTTTCGGATTCGGCTTCCGCGCGTCTCCGAGCAGCCCGCCCCACCCGAGCCCGCCCCCGAGCAGCTCGACGAGACCGGCTCCGAGACGATCCTGCTCGTCGAGGACGAGGACGTCGTGCGCACGCTCGCGCAGCGGGTACTCGAGCGTTGCGGCTACACGGTGATCGCGTGCGCGAACGGCTCCGAGGCGATCGAGCTTGCCGAGCGCGACTCGAGGCGAATCGACCTGCTCCTCACCGACGTCGTGATGCCCGGACTGCGCGGCCCCGAGGTCGCCGCTCGCGTGGCGGCGTCTCGACCGGCGATCGAGGTGCTCTATATGTCCGGCTACGCCGACCAGGCGCTGCTCGGAGTCGCGGCGTTCGACGAGAGCGCGCTGATCGCAAAGCCCTTCGCCGTCGACGCCCTCGCCCACCGCGTCCGCGAAGCGCTTGGCTCGCGCGTCGAGAACGGCGCTAGGATGGCGAACACGCGGGTGTAGCTCAGTTGGTAGAGCATCAGCTTCCCAAGCTGAGGGTCGTGGGTTCGAGTCCCATCGCCCGCTTCGAGGAAACCCCGCTCAGGCGGGTTTTCCGTCTATCGGAGCGAGAACACCCATGCAGCGCTGCTAAGGGATTGCTAAGGAAATCGTCCGCGGAGCACGCCGACTAGGGTCTGTTCCACGATGGCCGGAGCTGATTCCCTCCCAGGTGCGGATCGTGCGCTCGTGCTCCGCGAGAAGCTCGAGAACTACCTGCTCAACCCCGGACACGAGATCGGACGCCACAAGGCGCGCGTCTTCGCGGCGGCCCTCGGAATCCATAGGGGCGACTGGGAGTACCTCCGGGATCGGCTCAAGGCAGGAATCGTCGACGCCTCGATTTCGTCCGCGCGCGACACGCCGTGGGGGCGCGTGTGCGAGGCCATCATCCCGGTCGAAGGATTGAACGGGAAGACCCGGCGAGTCATGACGGTCTGGCTCGTCCCGCCGCTGAACGAGCCACCGCGATTCGTTACCGGATACGTCGTCGACCCGGCTCGCGACGCATAATGGGAGAAGCGATGAAACGCAACCTAGATCTGTTCGATGTCGTTGAGCTTCTTAAAGCCCGGGGCGGCCAACCCGCTGGGACAGTCGGTGCTGTCGTCGAGCTCTTCGCGACCGAAGCGCTCGTCGAGGTCGCCGACGGGAACGGTGCGACTGTCGAAGTCTTGACCGTCCCCTACGACGAGCTCCGCGTCCGACCGTCCGCAGAGCCGGCCAGGCGTCGCGCGGCCGGGTAGCAAGGGAACGCGGTTCCGGCACGGCCGGCGCCGGCGCGTTCGTCCGTCAGGAAGTCCGGGCGGGATCGAAGCGGTCGGCAGCCTCGCTGACACGCGAGTCGAGCAGGTGCGAGTAGCGCTTGAGCGTGATCAGCGGGTTCGAGTGCCCGGCGATCGCTTGCACGAGCTTGACGTCAGCGCCGGCCGCGACCAGCCGCGAGACGCAGGTGTGGCGAAGGTCGTGGAAGCGGTAACCAGCGTCGCCAAGGCCCGCGCGCTCGAGCGCGGGGTGCCAGACGCGGCGGTTGAAGTTCGATTCGTGCAGCGGCGCTCCGCGGACGGTCGCAAAGATCAGCTCGTCGGGGGCGTACCTTCCTCGCTCCACCGCTTGCGCGGAGAGGCGGCGGAGCGCTTCGTCCACCGAACCGAAGAGCGGCACTGACCGGACTCCCGCCTCGGTCTTGGGCCGCTTGAGCTCGCGCCGGGAGTAGGCGCGCTCGACGTGGATCACGCGGCGCTCTCGATCCACGTCGCGCCAGCGGAGGGCGCGAAGCTCGCCCAGGCGAAGCCCGGTGCCGAGCGCGACATCGAAGAAGCAGACCGAAATGAGATCCGGTTCGTTGCCGAGCGGATCGGGCGGCGCAACGTCGGTCAGTGCCGCACGGATCGCATCCGTGTGCTCGCGCGGGATCTCCTTGCCGCCGAAGTCTTGCGCCGGCGGCAGGTCCGCCCGTGCCGCGGGGTTCGCGAGCAGTCGTCCTTGTCGGACCGCGTCACCGAGCATCTTGCGCAGAGGCGTGACGATGTTGCGCACGGTGCCGGGCGCGTAGCCACTGTCGGCTCGGTGGTGGCCGTACCTTCTCGGGTAAGCCGAACGCCAGCCACTCGACTTTCCCGGCGACGTGGTCGTAGACCTCCGCGAACTCGAGAGCTTCGAGCCGCCACGCGGCCCGCGGGCTCATGTCTCAGGTCGAATCCCAGCAGTAGACGATCACCGGCTTCGAGGCGTCGAGCACCTCTGACGCGCGGGTCGGTAGCTCCTTGAGCGGAAGGTTGAGGGCCCCTGCGATGTGTTCTTCTTCGTACTCAGCGCGTGGCAGCACCTCAACGAGTTGCGCACCTTCCGCGACGAGTCGCATCACCTGTTCGCGCGTCGCGTCAGTCGGCACGGTCTGCGATCTACCCGTAGACGCTCCCTTCACACAAGTCGAGTCCGACCCGTCGAAGCATCTCTAGGGAGCAGCGTGACGGGGTCTCTAGGGAGCAGCGTGACGGGCACCAGCCCGGAGTTGCGGTCACGAGACGCCGCGGCACCAACTGCAACGAGGCTCAGCGCCGGCTGCGCGCTGCTGCGTATCGGCGGGGCTCCGGCGAAGCCGCGCGGATGGCGTCCGATTCGAGCTCCGCCTTTCCCATCCTCGGACAAAGAGAACGCGACTTCCTTACTTGAACAGAAGGAGAGGAGCGAGGAGATGGAAAGAAGCGAGTTTCTCAAGAAGGCCGGAATCGGGTCGTTCGCCTTGGCGGCGCTCGGAGCCTCTGCCGATACCGCCTGGGGCCACGGCGACGACGAGCAAGCGAGGCGGTTCTACTTCACCGCCCTGAGCGGCCAGGCGGCCACACTCACCGGCGGGGACAGCATCGCGATGACCGGGTGCGGACGCTTCAGCCATGCGGACGCGGACGGCGGTGGCGAGTTCGTCCACTTCGACGGCAAGACGATCCCGTCCTCGAGCTTCATCGGCACGGGGAGCTGGAGGGCGAGGAGCCTGATCAGCTTCCGAGAAGTGGGGACGTGGGGAGTGGCCGTCGCCGGAGTCGTGGCGCCGTTCAAGGCGTTCTCGCCGAACATCGGCCTCACGCTCTTCACGCGGCGCTGCTCGGACGACTGAGACCGACGGCCGATTCTTCGCTAAGGGTCGGCTCGGACAAGGCCTGGAGGTAAGAACGAGGGAGAGTGATGTCATGGTCAACCGAAGAGCGGGCGTGATCCTGCTCGTCGCCGTGACGGCGGCCGCTACGGCTCTTGCGCCGGCTCTGATCGCGCAGGCTGGTACCGGGCGGAGCCGGGACGACGATCGTCGAGGGCGGAACGGGGGCTCCGTCCTTCACGCCTGTCGTGACGAAGGTCGCGTTCCACTGGGACGGCGCGGCTGGCCGGTTCGAGTGCCTGGCACTCGCGCCGCGCGCGAAGGCCGGCAGCCCCGGAAGCGGCACCTTCGACACGAACGTCATGTACGTGACGGGTGAAATCACGTCGGTCGAGTTCGACGGGCACCAGAGAGCGGTCCTCAAGGGATCGGCCACCGTGACCGGGTTGGGCGCAGGCTCGAACCGCCCCTTCACTGCCGTCGTCACGCCGGGAGGCCCGGGAGCCACCCTCGTGCTCGACGTCTCGAACCTGACGTTCAGGGAGACGCTGCTGCAGGGCCGATTCAGGTTCTGAGCCGGTCGCAAGCCCCGCCGGAGCTCGGACGGCTCGCGGAGATCGCTCCGCGAACCGCCCGAGCGACGCGGCTTCTTGGCTAGGTGTCCCGCCCACACAAGTTGTGAAGGCTGAGAGATCTATCCGGGCCTCCTTCGAGGCCGTGGGTCTGTGAACACCACGGCCCGAAAGAGGCCCCGGATGTCGCTCCACCCAGACCTTCGACCGCGAGGTCGCCCACCTCGCCTGCTGCGCCGCATGAGTGCCCGCGACCGTCAGAGTCGGCCGGTAGACGAGCGGTTCGACCGGCTCAGCGGACGACCCGTACGTCCGGTCGGAACGCCGCCACGGCGAACCAGAACGGCTGGTCGAACGGCACGGGCCGCCCGCCGAGGGTGACGGAGGCGCTGCCGACGTCGCGGCCGTCTCCGATGCTCTGCGTGTTGAGCGCTGAGGCGACGCCGGCTCGCCAGGTGACGGTAAGCCGCTGTCCGCTGACCTCGACCTCGACGACCCGCCGCGCCTGCAACGTCGTGAAGGGAATCGCGACGGCCTCGGCCCCGCGCTCGAGGTAGACGACGCGCTCCTTCGGCTGGAGCCGGTCGTCGTCCTCGTTGGGTGTGGAGAAGTAGGGCGGCGAGTCGACATCGTCGTAGCCGACGTACGGGTTCTCGCCGTAGCTCCGGTCGTGGCCGGTCTCGCGCGAGAGGACGCGGCCGTCGGGGTGGTCGGCCTGGAACTCCCGCCACGCGACGATCCGCGCCGGCACTCTCCGCAGTTTTGTGCCGGTGAGCTCGCCGACGAGCGCCTCGCCGCTGAACTGCTGCCACCACGACTCGGTCTGGCGGTCGTACATGACGAGATCGGAGTGGCGGAGGTTGCCCGTCGTGCCGAAATCGAGCGTCCGTCCCCGAACGCGGCGATCGAAGACGAGCGCGGTGTTGCAGAGCGGGCAGAAGGTCACCGCCACCGGCACACCGCCGAGCTCGTCGTTCACGATCTCGTGCCAGATCAGGATCTGGAGCGGATACGCGCGCGACTCGCCGCCGAGCTCGAGCAGGATCACCGGCTCCTGCGGCTTCAGGAAGACGACATCGGCGACGGGCAGGAGCTCCGGCCGGTCGATCGCGGGGATCCCGTCCCTGCCAGGCCCGCCCGAGCGGAACTCCGCCAACGCGACGCTGTGCTTCGAGAAGTCCGTCTTCCAGCCCGCAGTGAGCGACGGGGGTGCGCCCACCTCCCCGAGACCGGGACCCGGGTCGGGGATCGTCGCGGCGAGCTCCTCGAGGGAGCGAATCTGCTCGGCCTCGCCGCCGCCATCGCCGCCGCAGCCGGCGAGGACGGACGCGAGCGCGACGAGAAGACTCGCGACGCGCAGGGACAGGCGAAGCCTCATCCTCCGACGCGCCGCCACGGGAGGATGAAGAACGGGACGAGCAGAAGGCCGTAGACCGCGTGGATGAAGATCTCGAAGCCCTGGTTCGGCCCCATCGGGTTCGTGAACCAGGGGAACAGCGTTCGGCCCAGGATCTGGAAGTTGACGACGTAGAGGAGCAGGCCGTACGCGATCCCGGCCACCACGAGGATCGGCAGTCGCCGGAGAGCCGGCACGGCCGTCAAGAGCAGCGCGAAGCCGATCCCGAAGAGGATCGAGAGTCCCGTGTGGGTAACGAGGCCGACGAGCATGTTCTCGGGGCTCGGCGTCGGCGTGTCTTGGCCGTGGAAGATCGTCGAGATGTCGATCAGGGGCGCCACCGCCGGCAAGTCCTGCGTCGTTACGTATCCCATGGTCGCGATCAGGAAGCCGACGCCACCGACGAAGCCTGCGACCGATCCCCGCGTGAAGATGTCGGCGATCGCCGCCGTGATCTCCACGAGTCGTTCGCCGCCGCGCGCCGTCTCGGTCTCGCCCTCTGCTCGAGCTCTCGTAGCCATGTGACCTCCCGTGTCTGTTGTCGTGCAGGTTGGATGCGGATCGTGTCGGAACCGATTCCTAGATCGCGAAGCCGGTGAAGCGGGCGAGCCGGGTCGTCAGCCGGACGAGCTCGCCGGTCGCGAGCAGGATGCCGAAGAGGACGAGCAGCGAGCCGGAGGCGACGCTGACCGCGCGCCAGTGGCGCCGGAGCACCCGTACGACGGCAAGCGTGCGGGTGAACGCGAGCCCGGCGAGCAGGAACGGGACGCCGAGTCCGAGCGAGTAGACGCCGAGCAGCACGGCACCCTGCACGGGCTGCCCGTCGGCGGCTGCGAGCCCGAGGATCGCGGCGAGCGTCGGGCCGATGCACGGGGTCCAACCGACGGCGAAGGCGACGCCGGCGAGGGTCGCGGTGACGACCGTGCGGGAATGCGTCCGCGGCGCGAAACGGCGCTCGGCGAGCAGGGCGCGCGGTAGCCGTAGCCCCGCGTAGACGACGCCGGCGAGCGCGATGAACGTGCCGGCTGCGATCTCGAGCGTGCGCCGGTTGTCGAGCAGCGCTCCGCCGAACCAGGCCGCGCCGGCGCCGAGGGCGACGAACATGGAGCCGAAGCCGACGACGAAGGCCGCGGTTGCGACGGTCACGCGACCGGGGCGCGCTCCCAGTTCGTCGAAGCCGACGCCCGAGACGAATGAGAGGTAGCCGGGGATCAGCGGGAGCACGCAGGGGGAAAGGAAGGAGACGAAGCCGGCGGCGAAGGCGACGAGCAGACCGCTCGGGCCGAGCTCGACCATCGGTTTACGCGAGCGCCGTGCGGAGCGCCGACTCGAAGCCGGCCAGATCGCTGCCGCCGATGATCCGGCCGACGATCTCGTGGCGCGCGTTCAGGAAGTACGTGATCGGCTGGCCCTGGAGCCCGAAGCTGAGCGCGATCCGGGCGCCTGGGTCGAACACGCTCGGGTAGGGCAGCTCGTACTGGCGGTAGAAGTCGCGGGCGCCTTCCCTGGAGTCGAGGATGTCGATCCCGAGCAACTGCACCTCCGGGTGCGCGCGCGCGAACCGGGCCAGGTCAGCCGCTTCGGCATGGCAGGGCGGGCACCAGGAGGCCCAGACGTTGATCACGACCGGCTTGCCGGCGAAGTCGGCGAGGCTGACGTTCTTGCCCGTGACCGGATCGATGCCTGCGACCGGCAGGGCCGGTGTCGCAGCCGTCGCGGCCACGGCGGGTGCGGCGTCGCCGCGGGTTGCGATCATGACGCCGCCGACGACGAGTGCGAGGGTCGCGACGATCCCGACCGCGGCCATCCAGGAACGACGGCTCACCTCGGCGCTCCGAGCTCTTCCCTGCGGACCCGGGCGACGACGGCGTCGGCGACGGAGGGGAACGGCGCGTCGTCGTCTCGCCGCAGCGTCCGCAACTCGGCGACGACCCGTTCGAGCGAGCGGAGCACGGCCTGGCAGGCGGCGCAACGGGCGAGGTGCCTGCGCACGCGGCCACGCTGCGTCAGCGGCACCTCATTCTCGAGCTGGGCCGACATCAGCTCAGCCGTCGCGTGACAGCTACCCGTCCAGAAGTGCCCGAGCGCTCGCATACCCCGTCAGATGCGGCCAGCGGCCGTAACGATTTGGGCGCCCTACGATGGCGCCATGGATGCCGAGGACGCCGAGCTCGTCCAGCGGGCGCGGGCCGGTGACGTCGACGCGTTCGGCGAGCTCGTGCGCCGCTACGAGCGCCGCGTCGCCGTCGTCCTGGCGCGGCTGCTCGACGACACACGTGACGTCGAAGAGGCGACCCAGGATGTGTTCGTCAAGGCATGGCGCAGCCTCGAGCGCTTCCGCGGTGAAGCGGTCGTGTTCACGTGGCTCTACCGGATCGCCGTGAACGAAGCGCTGATGCGGCGCCGGCGGCGCCGCCCGGAGCTCACGGAGCTCGACGAGGAGACGCCGGCTGCGCCGGTCTTCGAGCACGCGGACGATCTGCGTTCATTCCTGCTCCTGCAGCTGCAGGCGCTGCCGTTCGACCTGCGCGCGCCGGTCGTGCTGCGCGACCACGAGGGGCTCTCGAACCAGGAGGTCGCCGAGGCGCTCGGGCTGTCTTTGGCGGCGACGAAGTCGCGGATCCACCGAGCTCGGATGCAGCTGCGCGTGGCGCTCGAGAAGTGGGAGCGGAACTAGCGCGTGCCCGGCCCGATCCACGGAGATTTAACGGTCTCTTAAGAGCGGCGAGAGATTGATGCAAGACCCGCCTCGTAGCGTCGCAATCCCACGAACAAGGAGGCGTCATGCGCAAGCTCATCCTGTTAGGGCTCATCGCCCTGGCTGCGACTGCGCTCGCTGTCGGGTCGGCGTCGGCGGACGACGACGAGCACGAGGACGACGGCACGAAGACGTGGCGCGTCACGATCTCAAACCTGACTCCGGCCGGACCGGGCGCACCCGGATCGCAGCCGCTGTCACCGCCGCTCTTCGTCGTCCACTCGAGGCAGGCGAACGTCTGGAGCGTCGGCCAGATCGCGAGCCACGGCGTGGCGGCGATCGCCGAGGACGCAAACAATGCGCCGCTCGAGTCGGCGCTGCCCGCCGTCCAGGGCGTGAAGACGGTGTTCACCGGCGCCGGTGGGCCGATCCCGTCCGGGGCGACGCGCTCCTTCACGGTCGAGACGTCCGGCCGATTCAACCGGCTCTCGGTCGTGTCGATGCTCGTCAACACGAACGACGCGTTCACGGGGCTCGACTCGCTGCGGCTACGCGGCCACGGCTCGGCGCACGAGACGATGGCCTACGACGCCGGCAGCGAGCGTAACAACGAGCTGAAGTCGCACATCCCAGGGCCTTGCTGTGGCAATCCGTTCGTCCGGGATCCCGAGGGTGCGGTCATCGCCCCGCACGAGGGCATCACCGGCGGTGGCGAGCTCAACCAGGCGCTGTACGACTGGAACGGCGCGGTCGCTCGGATCACCATCGAGCGGGTCTCCTAGCGTCGAGGAGAGCGAGCGGGCGAGGGACCGTCGTCCCTCGCCCGCCGACCGAATCAGTGTGCAGCGGGCTGCAATCCTTCGGGCGATGAGGATGCGGACGCGCAACCTGCTCACTGCGGTGGCAGCCGGCTACCTGGCGGGCACCGCTCCCTCGGCGGCGGTCGTCGCGCGCCTGAAGACCGGCGGCTCGGTCGATCTCCGTTCCGCGGGCAGCGGGAACCCCGGCGGCCTGAACGCTGTGCGACTGCTCGGGCGGCGGGCCGGCGCCGCGGTCATGGTCGGAGACGTCGGCAAGGGCGTTATCGCATGCGTCGTCGGCCGGCGGATCGCGGGCGACCTCGGCGCGCACCTCGCCGGGGTGGCTGCCGTGACGGGGCACTGCTACCCGCTCTGGACCGGGTTCAGGGGCGGAAAGGGAGTCGCCACGAGCTTCGGGCAGTGTCTCTCCACGTTTCCGGTCTACGCGCCCGTTGACATCGCCGTCGCGGTTGCGGTCGCGCGCTGGCCGGGTCTCCGTCGCCCTACCCTCACCTCTGTGGCGGCCTCCTCGACGGTCTGGCTGCTCGCGAGTGTCCTGTGGTGGCGGCGCGGAGGGCCGAATCTCTGGGGACCTCACCCGACCGTCTCTCTGCCGCTCGCGAATGCCGCCACGGTCTCGATCATCCTCGCGAAGGCGAGGAGACGAGCTCAGCGCGAGCGGCCGGACGAGTTCGGGTCGCGCCGGTGAGCCGCGTCGTCGTCTGCACGGACTCGAGCGCACTCCTTTCCGCGCACGACGTTGCACGACTGGGGATCGAGGTCGTTCCGATCGCGCTGACTCTCGACGGCGAGCCGGTGCGCGGCGATCTCGATGCAGACGAGTTCTATGCGCGAATGGCCGCCGGTGTGTCGGTCGCGACGTCGCAGCCGAGCCCGATGGAGTTCGCCGCCGCGTACGCGGCGCTGGCGGCGCGGGGAGTGCAGAGCGTGCTCTCAATCCATCTCGACGAACGAGTTTCCGGCACGGCCGCCTCGGCCGCGAGCGCGGCGCGCGACGCCACGATTCCGGTGAGAGTCGTCGCCATCGAGACGGTGAGCTTCGGTGTTGGCCTGTGCGTACGCACTGCCGCGGAGGCGATGGCGGCCGGAGCGACCGCGCGTGCTGCCGAAACTCTGGCACGCACGCTCGGCTCGACGGTGAGGAACGTCTTCGTCGCGCCCGGCGCGCCGGCCGGCCGAGTCTCCCAGCCGGCCGACTGGACGGTGCTCACCTTCGCCGCCGGTGAGACGCGACCACTCGCGGCTTGTGAGAGTATCACCGACGCGGTCGAGGTCATGGTCGAGCACATCCTCAAGGCGGTCGCGCCGATCCGGGTGGCAGTCGGGCATGCCGCAGCGGCGACCGAGCCCGCCGCAACCGACCTCGCGGCCGCGCTCGCCGAGTCGGATGTCGTGGCCGAGCTCGAGCGCTATCGGGTCGGCCCGCCGGTCGGCGCGCACTCGGGCCCGCTCAGCTTCGGCGCGTTCTGGTGGCCCGAGTAGCAGACGCGGAGAGGCCGTTACGCGGCCTTCTTCTCGCGTCGCACGAGCCACCCGAAGCGCTGGGCATACGCGTAGGCGGCTTCGGCACCGGCAACGTTTACTGAGGTGGCGATCGTCGGATAGACGTGCGTCATCTCGGCCAGGTCACGCAGCTTGAGCCTTTGGCGGATCGCGAGCGCGAGCTCGTGGATCAGCTCGCCGGCTGCCGGCGCGAGGATGTGGGCGCCGACGAGCTTGCCGCGCGCGGCCACCAGGACGATCCGGCCCTCATCGGTGCCGTCGGCGCGGGCCCGGTCGGAGTGCGAGAGGTCGGCTCGCGAGACCTCGACGTTCTGCCCTCCGTGCCGTTCGATCGCCTCGGCGACGGTCGGACCGACGTGGGCGAGCTCGGGGTCGGTGAACGTGCACCAGGGAACGAGCCCGATCTCCTTCGCCTTGCCGGGGAAGAACATGTCGCGGAGCGCGGCGCCGGCCTCGCGGCCCGCCGAGTGCGTGAACAGCCAGCGGCCGGCGACATCGCCCGCGGCATAGACAGACTTGACGCTCGTGCGCAGGCGCTCGTCGACGACGATCCCGCGCGGTCCGACGTTGACGCCTGCGTCTTCCAGGCCCAGACCGTCGACCAGCGGCGTGCGTCCGGTCGCGACGAGCAGCTCCTCAGCCTCCCAGCGCTCCGTCCGCCCGTTCGCGGTGCCCAGCACCGCCTTGCGCCCCACCGCCATCTCGATACTCTGCGTGTCGACGCCGAAGCGCACGTCGACACCCTCCTCGCGGAGCCGCGCCGTCACGATCGCGGTCAGCTCGGGCTCGTCCCGCGGCAGCAGCCGCTCGCCGCGCTGGAGCAGCGTCACGCGGACGCCGAGCCGGTTCAGGCCCTGCGCTAGCTCGACTGCAATCGGGCCCCCGCCGATCACGACGACGCTACGGGGCGGATCCTCGAGCTCGAAGACGCTTTCGCTGGTGAGGAAGCCCGCCTCGGGCAGACCGGCAAGGTCGGGGACCGCAGGCTTGCTGCCGGTGCAGAGCAGCACGAAGCGCGTCTCGAGCAGGCGGTCGCCGACGGCAACGGCGTTCGGGCCGACCAGGCGCGCCTCCCCGCGCACGAGGTCGACCCCGAGCGACTCGAACCGCTCCGGGCTGTCGTCGGTCGCCGCGATCGCCTCCTGCACCGAGCCGATCCGCCGCCAGACACGCGAGAGGTCGATCTCCGGCTCGACCGCAGCGATCCCGAAGCGGTCGGCCGTCCGCATGTGCTGGGCGACCTTGGCGGCGGCGAGCAGCGCCTTCGAGGGCACGCAGCCCGTCCAGAGGCAGTCGCCGCCGATCCGATCGCGCTCGACCGCGGCAACGCGGAGCCCGAGCGCAGCCGCGAACTCGGCCGCGACGATGCCGCCGGAGCCCATCCCGACGATCACGAGGTCGTACCGCATCACGAGGCAGCCAGCGCAGCCTTGGCGAAGCCGACGGTGAAGGCGCGACACCAGATTACGACCGTCGAGTAGCGCTCCGTGTCGACACCCGGCGGGATCGAGTACTGCTGCGTCCCCTTGTTGCCCTTGAGCCCGCCGAGGTCGACGAAGTCGGTCACATCATCATCGCTCGCGACCGGCCCTGCGACGAGGTAGACACGCAGATCGGGCCCGTTGTCGGTGGCGAGGCCGGTGAAGGTCAGGACGCGCTCGTCCGAGGCCAACTCGACGACAGCGGCTGTTCCCGACGCGCCGTGCGCGAGCCCTTCGAAGCTGCCGGTCGCGAGCTGGACGTTGCCGCCGCCGCTGCTCGAGCCGCCCTGCGCCTGCGAAGCCGCGACGCCGGTCGCGACGTCCTCGACGACCGTCTCGTCGCGGAACGTCGTCCAGCCAAAGACGCCTGCGACGACGATGGCAGTCGCCAGGTAGGACAGCTGCACCGGCCGCTTCAGCCCCGGCCGCGAACGCAGTCCGAAGCGGATCGCGAGCGACGCGGCCACGAACCAGGCGACCCCAAGCGCGATCGAGCTGTCGTAGCCCGGCGCGACGGCGCCGCCGAAGAACCAGAGGCCCGCGAGGAGCACGACCACCGTGACGGGAATCGCGATCAGCTTGAGCCAGAGCGGCGGGCCGGCCACGGACGAGGCGTGATCGAGGGAGAGAGTCATGGTTACCGTCCTTTCTAGAGGTCGTTCCTAGCCGCCTGTCCAGAGCGCGGTGTCGGGATGGAACTGGCTCCAGGCGAACCAGAACGCCTGATGCGCGGGCAACTCGTCGCCGCCGCTCGAGCGGGCGCGGAGGCCGCCGCCGTCGGCGAAGAGCTCGACGCCGGCGAGCGCAACCGGGTCGCCGGTAGCGAGCGCCGCGCCCGCCCGATCCGCGGGGAAGGCGACGGGACGTCCTTCGGGGTCGATCACGCCGACGACCTCGATCTGCACGGGCAGCCGGGGATCGACGTCGCCGATCGGGAAGATCGGCCCGTCGTCGTCGCGCCCGCGCAGCGGGTCCTCGTCGTAGGAGCGTCCGATGCCGCCGTCCTCCGCGACGATCTTCGTCTCGGGATGGGCGCGCTTCCACTCGCCCCAGGTACTCGAGACGACCGTTACCTGCTCGAGCACGACCCCGGCGTCCTGTAGTGGGCCGGAGAGCGCCCGGCCGGTGAAGGTGTCCAAGACCGAGCGGCTGTTCAGGTCCCACATCACCTTGTTCGAACGCGAGAGCAACCCCGAGGTGCGCAGCACGGGCTGCTTCACGGTCGTCGGAACCGAGTCGAGTAGATACGCCTGCGCCGAGCGGCACAGCGTGCAGTACGGGATCCCGAGCCGCCGCCCCCCGACCGTGACGTTGACCATTTCGTGCACTTCCATGATGTTCTTCGGGAAGGCGACCGCCTCGCCGCCGACGTCGACGCCGAAGACGAGCCGCTCGTCGGGATACCAGTCGCCGCCAGCAGCCGGCGTCAGAGCGGGATCGTCCAGCGCCGGGATGCAGCCCCGAGCGCACGGGTTCGGGTCACCGAGCCTGCGGTCGTCGATCAGGACGCCGCCCCAGGCGACGAGCCGCCAGTCGATCTCAGAGTCCGCGTCGACGAAGAACGGCTTCCAGCCGGGCTCGAGCGCCGTGTAGAGCTGAGCCTTGTGCTCGCGATAGCCCGGCGGGGCGGGCAGCTCCCAGGCGATCAGGTGATCCGTCACCGTTCGCCAGGCGCCCTCCGAGAAGAACGGATCGCGGCGCACGTCGACCCCGGTCAACCTCTCGAAAGCGTCGACGAGTCGCCGCTCCTCGTCGCCCCCCTGGTAGAAGCGGAGGAGATCGGAGACGAGCCAGCCGAGCCGGGCATCGCGGGAGTCGGCGACCGCGGTCAGCGCCACCGGATCGAGGATCCCGACGGCCGCAGAGGGCAACAGGCCGGACAGCGCGTCGTCCACCGACCGCGCGAGAGGGCGCTCGACGACGATCGGCGGGTCGGGAAAGTCGTAGGTCGGCTCCGTCGCCGCGGGCGCGCGCGCTTCCCGCTCCTCGCCCCCTGCACAGCCGCAGGCGACGAGCAGAATCGTCGCGACGAACACGCCGGCAGCGAGCCTCATTCTGATCTCGACGATAGCCCCGCAGCGCCGGCGAGGCGCTTACGTTTCTCGGAAATCGCTCACAGCTCGTGATCGGCGCGCCGTGATCGTACTTAACGACGGAACTTCCCGCGTTGCAGGACGCCGAGATGCTCGGCGAGCAGATGCGGACTGACGACGAGGGCCAGCCGCCCCTCCCGGACAGCGCGCGCGATCTCGGCGGGTAGGCCGCGCGGCGTGATTATCGCGGAGACGAGAACGCCCGGGTCGACGACGACTCGCCGCACCTATGCCGCAGGCGAGGTCCGCTCGGCGCGGAAGTCCTGTAGCTCGGCGTAGGCGAGGGCTAGCGCCTCCTCGGGGTCGAGCGCGTTCTCTGCGTCTCGAGCCCAGACCTGATCGACGACCTCGAGACCCAGGTATCGGCGAAGTGCGTCTTCAACCACCTCCGACTCCTTGCGGCCGAAACCAGCGGCGGCGGCCTCGGTCTGCCGCAACACATCCTCGTCAATGAAGAGCGTCGTCTTCTGCTTCGTCATTGTTCTCATGTTCGCATAAGCCTCTCCGGACGGACGCCAGGGACGCAGGCGCTCACGCGCAGCGACGTGCCCTCGCTCCCTCGAGTCCGTAGAGCCGGTTACGCCCGGCGAAGCTGGGCCTGCTAATGGATTGCTAAGGAAATGCGCGCAAACGCCCTTCCACGCGGTTCCGCATCCTGCGTCGCCGAAGGCCCGGAACCGGCATGTACACTGGGATTGAGCGAAGCAAGCGGAAGCCGTCAGAAACGGCCGACACCGCTCGTTTCAGCTTCCCAAGCTGAGGGTCGTGAGTTCGAGTCTCATCGCCCGCTTCGACGAGGACCGTAGCCAGGGGCACACGCGCGAGGAGGCGCGGGCGAACGTGATCGACGCCCTACGCGGGATCCTCGAACTGCGCTTCGGCGAGCACCGCCGCTCGTCACGGTGCGCTTCGAGCGAGGTGAGGAGCTGATTCACGGTCCTCCGCGACTCCTGATCGGGGGTGCTGTCGCGGCGCTGGGCGACGGGAATCGAACTCATCGAAGAAGAGCAGGCAGGGGACGTGCCTGAGTGCCGTGTCGAACGCCTTCTCGATGTTGCGCGCGGAGCCGCTGACGAGCGAGGCGACGAGGTCTCCGGTCGAGACGTGGATGAAGCTCATTTCGTACTCGCCGGCGATCGCCTCGGCGAAGTAGGTCTTGCCGACGCCCGGCGGGCCGTGAAGGAGGATCCCGTTCCGCTCGATCCGGTAGCGCTCGGCGTCATCCGGGTGCTCAAGCATGAGACCGATGGTGTCACGCACCTCCTGTTTGAGGTCTTCCATTCCCCACGTCGGCGAACGTCGTCAGCTCGTCCGGCGACTGCACCTCGAACTCGCCGCTGCCGTCGCTCGGCATCCCACCCATGCCGCCGAGCATCGAGAAGGGGCTCTGCGAGTGCTGCGACTTCGCGGCGCTGCTCTCCCGGCGACGCCGCTTTGCCTCGGAACGCCGCTCGGAGCCGCGCATGCCGTCCACTGGCGCGGGCGCCCGCTCCGGCTCGGGGAGCGGCTCCGCTGCTGCTCGGTGATCTCGACCCACTCCCCCCGTCTCAGGATCGATCGCGTACGACGAGGCTCCGGAGGGTGTGCCGGCGCACGACCTGCCGTCGCAGCCGGCGGTCTTCGCTGCCCACTACGCGCGCCCGCGGAGATCGCCTAGATCGCCAAGAAAATCCGCACGCAAGCGGGTCTGTCCAAGGATCCGACGGGCGCGCAAAGGACAACCGCTCGTCGGGCGAAGCCCGCGCCAAGCAACTCCGAGAAGGTCTTCGAGCTCCAAGAAGTAGGCCGTCTGCCAAGCGTAGGGCATCGCGACGTCAACGACCGCCCTGAGGCGTGACGGGTTTGACCTCGTCGGTGCAGGGGACTTACATCTCACCACCCACGAGGAAAGGGGGCCCTTGTTGGCCACCAAGATGAGCGATCCACGCGAGCTCTTCCTACATGAGCTCGGCGACGTGCTCTACGTCGAGCGCACGCTCGTGAGGACGCTGCCGAAGCTGCAGGAAGAGGCTTCGGACGAGGAACTCACGCTGGGATTCGAGGAGCATCTCGACGAGACGCGCCGGCACGTGAAGAACGTGGAGCAGGCCTTCGAGCAGCTCGGCGAGAAGCCGAGCGCAGAAAAGTGCCCCGGAATCGACGGGATCAAGCAGGAGCACGACGATTTCGTCACCAAGGAGTCTCCTTCGCAGGACGTGCTCGACTCGTTCCTGACGGGCGCCGGCGCTCGCACGGAGCACTACGAGATCGCGGCCTACG
>JANDLU010000007.1 GCA_024330215.1 Candidatus Gaiellasilicea maunaloa | reverse complement strand
TTGGTTCGAGTCCAACCCGGGGAGCTGGAAACCTCCTGGATATAGCGTTTTCCGGTTTTGCCTAGCCTCACGATCAGTTCGTCGGCAGGGCGCGGTTGTAGCCGCGTGCGATTGCGTGATCGTTGAGGGCTTCGAGTTCCTCTGTTGTGGCGAAGCAGACCATCTGCTCAGCAGTTCTGCTCCGCCCAAACCTCGATGTTCCTCGCCGCTCCTTGAACCTTGCCCGAATCGAGCGTCCTTGCCAGCTTCCGAAGTTTCTGTAGATCCTCGGGAGTCTGTGTCGTGCCAAACGCATAATCCACATCCTTCAACGCCTCGGCAATCTTGCCGAAGCCATCGACGACGACCTCGTAGTCATCCTCAATTTCGGCGGGCACCGTGTCGGCAATCTCGTCAAGGAGGAACCTCACGTCGTCGAGGCTACCCGTCTGCCCCTTGAGCGATCGGGTGAACGTCGCAGAGATTCCGGCAAGCTCCACACACCGGACACCGAGTATTTCTACGGCAGCCTCAGACGAGTTCTTCGTCGTCGCACCGCCGATGACAGTCTCATCCGGGGCGTCGCTTGCCTTGTCTCCGCCGCAGCCCGCACCGACGAGTGCCAGCACTGCGAGGGCGACAACCAACAGCAGCCGTCTTGTCACGTCTCCACCCTCTTACACATCGTAACGGCTCAAGGTCGCTGTGATATACGCGGCGCGTGGCACGAAGGCGCAACGAGACCCGCCGAGATCGGCCGAGACGCTCTTCTCGCCGCTTACCCCGCAGAATGGCTTCACCGAGCCGAAACGCCAGCCCTGCCGAGACGTGCCGAGACCCGTAGGGCAATGGTTATCCGTAGGTTGTTGGTGCGAGTCCAACCCCGGGGAGCTCTCGGGCTCGCGCGGTCAGACTGGCTTCCACCATGTGCACGATCCCGAAGCGGACCGTCACGCTGCCCATGACACGGGTGGGCGCGACTAGTACGAGTCGTAAGCTCCGGACATGGCCGTGAGTCACGAGGAGTTCGCGTCGATCATGAGCGCCTTCCCGACCGGGGTCGCGATCGTAACGACGCTCGACGAGGAGGGCCGGCCGAGGGGGCTGACGACGAACGCGGTCTCGTCGGTCTCTGCCGATCCGCCCATGCTGCTCATCTGTGTCGACCGGACGAGCCGTACGCTCGCGGCGCTGCGACACGCGAAACGATTCGTAGTCAACTTCATGAGCGACGGAGGCGCCGACCTCTGCGCGCTCTTTGCCTCGAAGGCCGAGGACAAGTTCGCGGACGTGCGCTGGGAACCGGGGCTCGGCGGCGTTCCCTGTCTCACCGAGGACGCGCTCGCCTACGCCGAATGCCTGACCGAGCAGGAGCTCGAGGCGGGGGATCACCTGATCCTGATCGGGCTCGTCGAGGCGGGGAGCGCGCCGGATCCCGAGCGGGTGCCGATCCTCTACTTCCGGCGCACCTACGGCAGCACTCCGACCGCGGCCTCGTAGGCGCGGCGCGCGGCCTCGTCCACCGGCAGGCTCCAGAGCGAGTCCGGCCGCTGCGGGTCACCGAAGATCTCGACGTCCCAGGAGCCTCGGAAGCCGGCATCGGCCAGGATCGCGAGCAGCTCCCGCGTTCGCGAGACGCCCTCGCCGGGGAGGGCGCGATCGGTTCGGGGCGGCGGGAACCAGTCGGCGACGTGGACGCCGGTGATCCGGTCGACGTGCTCGCGCAGATCGTGCTCGACCGTCGGCGTGTCCCAGACGTGCCAGAGGTCGACCATGATCCCGACGTCCGGGAGGCCGGCTTCGGCGAGCAACGCGAGTGCCTCGGGGATCGTGGTGACGAGCGTCAGGGCCTCGCGCTCGGAGGCGTGGATCGGCTCGAGCCCGAGCCGCACACCGGCCGTCGCGCCGGCTGCGGCGATCCGTGTTAGCCCCTCGGCGACGACGCGGCGTGCCTCGGTCTCGTCCAGCTCCCCTGCCGGCCCGGTCAGGCACAGCACGGACTCCGGCCCGTAGCGGGCGAAGCGGGCCATGCTCGCGCAGAGGGACTCGATCCGCTCCTCGACGTCGAGCGGACCTTCGATCACCGCGTTCGGGAGGATGGAGGGGACGAGCGGGACGCAGTTCGCCACCCGAAGGCCGCTTTCGCGGAGCGCCGCGAGGTCGGCCTCGTCGTCGCCGAGCTTCGACTCCCAGATCCCGATCCCGTCGAATCCCGCCGCCGCGTAGGCGCGCAGGTCCTCCCGGAAGCTCGCACCGACGGTCGAGATCTCGCTCAGCGACAGCATCAGCGTCCCGGCAACCTCGCGAGCAGCCGGCGCGGCAGCGGTGGCCGTGTGAGCCGTTTCGCGGCGAGGTAACCCGAGCCTGCGCCGAGGCCAGGTCCCGGATGCGTGCTCGCGCCGATGTGGAAGAGACGTTCGACAGGCGTCTCGTGGCCGGGCATCGCGGGCGTCGGCCGCCAGAGCAGGTTCTGGTCGAGGGCGCACGAGCCCGCGTAGATGTCGCCGCCGACCCAGTTCGGGTTCGCGGCCGCGATCTCCGCGGGGCCGAGTACGACGCGGCCCATCGTCGACGAGGCGAGGTTCTCGATGTGGCCGCCCAGGCGCTCGACGATCCGGTTGGCATAGCCCTCGCGCAGCTTCTCGTCCCAGCCGTTTCGGGTGTCGAGCTCGCCGCCGGCGTCCCCCTTCGGCTGAGAGGGCAGCTCCTGGAGCTGGATCCAGAGGATCGACGACCCCTCGGGAGCCCGCGACGGATCGACCGCGAGCGGCTGGCCGCAGACGATCGTCGCCTCCGCCGGGAGCAGCCCGCGCTCGGCCTCGTTGACCGCGCGCGAGACGCCGTCGAGCCCTGGGGTGACGTGGACGATCGGGGTACGCGCGAGCCGCTCGTCGCCGCGCCAGCGCGGCAGCTCGTCGAGCGCGAGGTGGATCTGCATCTCGCCGCGCCCGTAGCGGAAGCGACGCGCGGCCTCGCGGACGTTCGCCGGAGCGTCGCGGTTTCCGAGTAGACGCCCGTAGAGCTGCGTGGGCGTGACGGACGCGAGGACGGCGCGGGCGGCCGCGATCGTCTCGCCGCCGGTGAGCGTCACCGCCGTGGCGCGAGCCTCGGAGACGAGGATCCGCTCGACTTCAGCCTCGGTCCGGAGCTCGCCGCCGGCGTCGCGAACGATCGTCGCGAGGCCCTCGACGAGCTTGACGCCGCCACCCCTCGGCACGGGCATCCCGCCGAGCTGAAGTGCGCAGGCGATCACCTGCGTCATGAAGCCGGACGTCGCCTGATCCGGGCCGAGCCCGGTATGCAGCACCCACGGCGCGAGCAGTCCGTGGGCCGCTTCGTCGTCGAAGGTCTCGGTCAGCCAGTCGCGCGCGGTCGCGAGTACCCGCCCGCCGTATTCGAGCAGGCCGCGGCGGCCGAGGCGCGAGTAGGCCTGCCGGCCGAGCCTGAGCCCCGCAGTCGACCAGAGCTCGGTGCCGAGAACGCCGAAGGCAATATCGGCGTTCGCCATGAACTCGTCGAACTGCCGCTGCCACGCCTCGCCGAGCTCCGCGACGTTCGCTTCACCGTTGGTGGAGAGAAAGGAGCTCGAGCCGTCCGGAAAGGCCGATCCGGTCGCAAGCTCGGTGTTCAGGTACTCGACGCCGAGCCGGTCGAGGTCGGGCTTCAGCTCGGCGTAGGCCGGCGAGCCCGTCCAGAGCGGGTGCCAGGAGGCGAAGACCTCGTGCGTGAACCCCGGTGCGATCAGCCCCTCGACCGTGCGGATCGCGCCGCCAAGCCACTCGTTGCGCTCGAGCACGCACACCTTCCAGCCGGCTTTCGCGAGCAGCGCTGCGCCCGCGAGCGAGTTGATCCCGCTGCCGACGAAGACCGCGTCGAAGCCCGTCATTACCCGCGGCGATCGGCGAGCGCACTCGCAGGTGACGTTCCGGCGAGCCGCCGCTGCATGACGGCGACCGCTTCCTCGCTCGAGTCGATCAGGACACAACGACGGCCGAGCTTGGCCGCCACCGCGCCGAGCGTGCCGCTGCCGGCGAAGAAGTCGAGGCACCAGTCGCCGGGACGCGTGGAGGCGAGCACCATCCGGCGGACGATTCCCTCGGGCTTCTGGGTCGCGTAGCCGGTCTTCTCCCGACCGTTCGTCGGCACGATCGTGTGCCACCAGACGTCGGTCGGTAGCTTGCCGCGCGCGGCCTTCTCGGCCGTGACGAGCCCCGGCGCCATGTAGGGCTCCCGATCGACCTCCGCCGCGTCGAAGCGATACGCGGTTGCATCCTTCACGTAGACGAAGATCGTGTCGTGCTTCGCCGGCCAGCGGCTCCTCGAGCGCGCGCCGTAGTCGTAGGCCCAGATGATCTCGTTCAGGAAGCAGTTGCGGCCGAAGATCTCGTCGAGGAGCAGCTTGCAGTAGTGCGCCTCGCGGTAGTCGATGTGGAAGTACAGCGTTCCTGATGTCGTCAGCAGCCGCCGCGCCTCCTCGAGCCGAGGCGCGAGGAAGTCGAGGTAGTCGTCGAAGGAATCGCGGTAGGACGACTCGGAGAGGAGCCGGGTGGCGTACCGCCGCCCGCCGAAGCCGGTACGGTCGCCAGTCGCGTTGGGTGCGGTCGCGAGGGTCAACCGCTTCTGTGTCCGGCCGGTGTTGAACGGCGGATCGACGTAGACGAGCTGGAACGTCTCGCTCGCGAGTTCCCGCAGCAGGGGGAGGTTGTCGCCGAGCAGGATCTCGTCGTCGACGGGGACGCGGTACACCGGATCGCTCATCGGGCCGACGATAGCCGTCAGGCGCGACGGAGCCTTTGACATGTCACGAAGCAATCTGCGTAGGATCACGTTCATGCTCCTGCGAGAGGTCGAGTACGCGCGGCCGGGGTCGGTCGCGGAGGCGATCCAACTGCTGGCCGGCCACGAGGGCGCGCGGGCGCTCGCCGGCGGTCAGACGCTCGTCAACGTGATGAAGGCGAGGGCTGCGTCCCCGGACGTGCTCGTCGACCTGAGCCGGGTCGAGGAGTTGCGCACGATCTCCGTCTCGGGCGACACCCTCGTGCTCGGGGCGATGGCGACGTACACGCAGATCATGGGCTCGTCGGAGGTCGAGGTCTCGCGACCGATCCTCGGTGAGGTGGTCGCGCAGATCGCGGACGTCCAGGTGCGCAACCGCGGCACGATCGGGGGCAACGTCTGCTCGAGCGACCCGACGAATCACCTGCCACCGCTCCTGGTCGCGCTCGACGCCTCCTTCACGATTCGCGGGACCGGCGGCGAGCGCACGGTCGCCGCGTCAGACTTCTTCCTCGGCGTCTATCTGACGGCGGTGGCGGAGGGCGAGCTGCTCCTCTCGGTCTCGGTACCCGCCTCAGGCAACGCCGCAGACGGCTTCGCCGCGGTGACGATCGGCCGCGACGGAACGTGCATCGTCAGTGCCGCCGCCTGCCTGGACGACGACGCGACGCGCGTCGCGATCGGATGCGTCGATGCGGTGCCCGTGCTCGTGCAGCCGGAGAGGAGCGACCCCGAGAGCATTCGCGGGGCCGTCACCGCTGCCGCGCTCGATCCACCCGCCGACGTCCACGCATCGGCGGACTATCGCCGCCACCTCGCCGAGGTGTGCGCGGTCCGAGCTGTCCAGCAGGCAAGCGAGCGAGGGAGGTAGGCAGGCGTGGCGGAGCCCTCCACGAGCGCGTCGATCTCGGTCGAGATCAACGGCGAGGTCTACGAGCGCGAGGTCGACGCTCGCCGCCTGCTCGTTCACTTCATCCGCGACGACGTGGAGCTGACCGGAACGCACATCGGCTGTGACACCGGGAACTGCGGTGCCTGCACGATCCAACTCGACGGGCAGGCGGTGAAGAGCTGCATGCTCCTCGCCGTGCAGGCCGACGGCGCGAAACTCCGGACGGTGGAGGACCTCGCCAACGACGACGGGCTGAACCCGCTCCAGCAGGCGTTCTCCTCCCATCACGCGCTCCAGTGCGGCTATTGCACTCCCGGGATGCTGATGAGCGCGACCGCCCTGCTCGAGGCGAACCCGCGGCCGAGCGAGGACGAGGCGCGGACGGCGATCCAGGGCAATATCTGCCGCTGTACCGGCTACCAGAACATCGTCGAGGCGATCGTGGCGGTGAACGCGTGAGCTCCGGTGCCAGAGACGGTGCCAGAGACGGTGCCAGAGACGGTGTCAGACACCGTGCCAGAGACGGTGCCAGAGACCGAGTCAGACACGAAGCCTCGACGACGGCCGTCGCGACAGAGACGACGGAGCTGCAGAAGGGCTCGATCGGCACCTCGATCCCGCGTAAGGAGGACGGCCGGCTCGTCCAGGGTCAGGGCGTCTTCTTCGACGACATCCGCCGCCACGGCACCGGCTACGTCCACTTCGTCCGCTCGCCGTACGGACACGCGAAGATCGTCTCGATCGACGTCTCGGCTGCGCTGGCGCTCGAGGGCGTCTACGGGACGCTCACCGGCGACGAGGTCGCGATCCACACCGATCCGTTCTTCGAGATGTCGACTCCGCCGGGAGCGAACATCAAGGACTACGCGCTGGCCGTCGGCACGACGCGCTTCATGGGCGAGCCGGTCGCCGCGGTCGCGGCCGCTACTCGCGAGCTCGCGCGCGACGCCGCTGAGTTGGTCGAGGTCGAGTACGAGCCGCTCGACGTGCTCGTCGACGCGCGCGAGGCTGTCAAGAACGAGACAGTCATGCATGAGGAGGCGGGCTCGAACGTCGTCTGGAGCGGGGTCTTCGACTGGGGCGACTGGGAGGGCGCGAAGGCCGAGGCGGATCACATCATCAAGGTCGACGAGCTGCACTTCCACCGCTTCAGCTCGACGCCGCTCGAGTGCGCTGGTGCCCTCGTCGAGTATGAGCGCGGCACCGGCCAGTGGACGCTCTACTGCAATCACCAGATGCCCGGGATCGGCGCGATCTGGATGGCGCCCGCGCTGCGGACCTCGCTCGACAAGCTCCGCTTCGTGACCCACGACATCGGCGGTGCCTTCGGGAACAAGATCTGCCTGCACCCGTCCTACGTCGCGCTCTGCCTGCTGGCGCGCAAGCTCGGCCGACCGATCCAGTGGACGGAATGGCGCACCGACCAGCACACGGCGAACGCGCACGGCAACGAGCGCTGGTTCCACGACGTCGAGGTCGCGGTCAAGTCCGATGGAACGATGCTCGGCTTCAATGTCAAGGCGCTCGACGACTGCGGTGCCTTCCCGCGCTACGAGCCGCTCGGCTGCATCATCTGGGCGCAGGTGACCCCCGGTTGCTACGCGTGGCGGAACATCCGCGTCGACTTCACCCAGGTGACGACGAACAAGTCGCCGGTCTCGCCGAACCGCGGCTACTCGCGGATGCAGCATCTCTGGCTGACCGAGCGGATCATCGACATCGTCGCGTCGGAGCTCGAGCTCGATCCGGTGGCGGTACGCAAGCTGAACTATGTCAAGACCGAGCAGATGCCGTACGAGACGCCGAACGGCTGCGTCTACGACTCCGGCGACTACGCACGCTGCCTCGACCTGGCGCTCGAGCTCGTGGGCTACGAGGGAATCGAGGCGCGGCGCGAGGAGGCGGCCGCTCGCGGGAAGCTCCTCGGCGTCGGGATCGGCTCGACGCTCGACTCCGGCACGAACAACTTCGGCCAGTCGCAGCTCTTGAACCCCGAGCTCCAGTTCTCCGGGAACAACGAGGCGGCGACCGTGAAGCTCGACATCTTCGGCGAGGTCGTGGTGACGCTGGGCACGGTGCCGCAAGGACAGGGGCACGAGACGACCGCGTCGCAGGTCGTCGGCGACATCATCGGCTGCTCACCCGAGCAGGTGCACGTGCGGCCGGGGCATGACACGTTCTTCAACTCGCACGCGGGCTTCTCGGGGACGTACGCGAGCCAGTTCGCGGTCACCGGTCTCGGCGCGGTCAAGGGTGCAGCGGATCTGCTGCGGGCCGAGATGATCCAGCTCGCGGCGGCCGTGTTGCAGGCGCCGGAGGAGGCGATCGAGCTCGCCGACGGCTTCGCGCGGATCAAGGACGGGCCGGACGAGGCGGCGCTGCCGTTCATGGCGCTCGGCGCGATCGTGAACGCGAACAACGCCTTCCTGCCGCCCGACTTCAATCCGACGCTGAACCACCGCTTCGTCTACCGGCCGTACTTCGGCAACGTCGATCTCGAGAAGAAGATGGGCAAGCTGACGCTGACCTACGCTACCCAGATCCACGCCTGCGTGGTCGAGGTCGACGAGGAGACCGGCGTCGTCGAGATCGTCGACTACGCCGCCGTGGACGACTGCGGCGTGCGCATCCACCCGCAGATCGTGGAGGGGCAGGTGCACGGCGCCACTGCGCACGCGATCGGCGCGGCACTGCACGAGGACTTCGTCTACGACGAGGACGGCCAGCTGCTGACGTCCAACTTCTACGACTATCACGTGCCGCACGCCCTCGACATGCCGACGCTGAAGACCGCCGCGATCGAGTCGCCGTCGCCCTTCACGCCGCTGGGGACGAAGGGGATGGGCGAGGGCGGCGGCGGCGGGATCCACTGCATCTGCTCCGCGATCCAGGATGCCCTCAAACCGGCCGGCAAGCCGATCGTCTACGACAGCTGCAATCCCTCGCACCGCGTCTGGTCGATGCTGCAAGACCCAGAAGCGACTCGCGCCAACGTGAAGGTGGTGTCCCGATGACGGTGCCTCAGTGAAGGTCGGAGGAACGAAGGAGTTGGCCGCACCGCGCGAGACCGTCTGGAAGGTGTTGAACGATCCGGCGCAGATGGCGCAGCTGATGCCCGGCGTCGAGGGCTTCGACGTCACGGACGAGCGCCGCTGGCAGGCGAAGGTGAAGATCCCGCTCGGCCTCGGCGGGCTGCGAATGACGATCGACTTCGAGAAGGTCGAGGAGCGCGAGCCGGAGTTCGCCCAGCTGAACGCGAAGGGGAACGGCGTCGGCGCGATGCTGAACATGAAGACGCAGTTCCATCTGAGCGGCGACGGCGGGCACACCTCGATGCGGTGGGAGGCGGACGTGAAGATCGCGGGCGCCGTCGGCGCGATGGGCCAGCGCGTGCTCCAGCCGATCATCAACCAGCAGGTCGGGAACGTGCTGGCAGCGCTGGAGCGACAGGTCGAGGCGGCCGCGGGGTCGGAGAAAGACGCCGAGGCGCCGCCAAAGCCAGACGAGCCGCACGAGGCGCAGCCGGACGGCGCCGAGGAGGGGATCAACCCGCTTTCCCCGGAAACCTACGAGTCCGACCCCGAGGGGCCGACGCACTCGACCGAAGACCGCGCCTAGCCCTGTGGCGGTGCCGTTCCGGATCGGCGTGATGCAGCTCACGATGGAGCCGCTCGACGAGATGCTCGAGTCGGCCCGCGTGATGGACGAGGCCGGAATGGACACGATCTGGCTCGCCGAGGCTTACCATTGGTGGCGCAAGCACGGGATGGAGGCGCGGTCGTCGACGGTCGTGTCGGCGCTGATGGCCCGCGAGACGGAGCGGCTGACGATCGGCTGGGGGATCATCTCCCCGTTCACGCGCCATCCGGTGCAGGTCGCGATGGACGCCCGCGTCGTTCAGGAGGCGGCCGGCTCGGGACGATTCCTGCTCGGCTTCGGGACCTCGAAGATCTTCCTCAACAACGCGCGGATGAGCACGTCCAAGACGCTCGGGCCGATGCGCGACGCGGTCGCGATCGTGCGCGGTGTGCTCGGCGGCGAGGCTTTCGAGTACGAGGGCGACACCTGGAGCGCGTCGATTCCGCCGCTGCAGGAGGAGGCGCACTCGCCGCGCGAGGTGCCGCCGGTCTACGTCGCCGCAACCGCGCCGAAGATGCAGGCGCTCGCCGGCGAGATCGGGGACGGCTGCCTGACGCCGTCGATCACCACGCCTGACTTCGTCCGTTACACGATTGGGAACACCGGCTCGGAGATCGACATCGGCTGTACGGTCGTCGCGTCGATCGACGAGGATCGCGACCGGGGGCGCGACGGCGCGCGCGAGATCGCCGGCATGTACCTCGCGAACAAGGTGCAGAACATCCAGGGCTCGGCGGACACGCTGCTCGACCTCGCGCATCTCGAGCAGGACGAGATCCGGCCGGTCGCGGAGGCGATGGAACAGGGCGGCCGGCTCGCGGCGAAGGCGAAGGTGACCGACGCGATCCTCGACAAGTGCAAGCCGATCGCGGGCACGCCGTCGGACTGCATCGAGGCGATCGAGGAGTACCGCGACGCCGGCTGCACGCACGTCATGCTCGAGCTCTGGGGCGACAAGCGACACGACCAGATCCGCCTCTTCGGGGAGAAGGTCCTCCCGCATTTCCGTGACTGAGCTCGTGATCGATCGCGAGCGCCTGGTCGCAGACGCGCTGGCCGCCGTCTCGATCCCGAGCTTCACCGGCTCGGAGGAAGCGCTGGCCGCGTGGTACGCGGAGCGGTGCGAGGAGCTCGGGCTCGCCGTCCAGTGGCAGCAGGTCGAGGACGGGCGGGCGAACGTGCTCGCGACGCGCGCCGGCTCGGGCGGCGGCCCGACGCTCATGTTCAACGGGCACCTCGACACTTCGTACTCCGGGCGGGAGCCGTGGCTCGCGGGGATCCCGGGCTTCCAGCCGGAGGGCTTCGAGCACGAGGGCCGGATCTACGGGCTCGGGATCTCGAACATGAAGGGGGCGCTCGTCGCCTACCTGGCGGCGGTGCGGGCGCTGGGCGATGAGGCTTTGAAGGGCGACGTGCTGCTCGCCGCAGTCGCGGGTGAGATCGAGAAGACGCAGCAGGGCGACGCGCAGGGGGCGGAGTTCCGCGGCTATGCGGCCGGCTCGCGGCACCTTGTCGGGCACGGTGGCGCGGCGGATATGTGCATCCTCGGCGAGCCGACCGAGCAGAAGCTCGTGCTCGCGCACTTCGGCACGCTCTGGCTGCGGCTCTCGACGTCGGGTCCGTTCATCCACACCGCATTCTCGTCCGGCCGGATCGAGGAGAACTCGATCGTGCGGATGCGCGACGTGCTCGACCGCGTGCTCGCGTGGCTGCCGGAGTGGGAGGAGGAGATGTCGTACGGAGAGGTGCGGGGCGTGGCGAGCGTCGGCGCGATCCAGGGCGGCTTCGGCTGGCGGGTCTCGCGGACGCCGCACCGGACGGATCTGTTCGTGGATCTGCGCGTGCCGCCGAATGTGGAGATGGCGGAGGCGCGGCGACGGGCTCTGGAGTTCGCGCGCGGGCTCGAAGGAGTCGAGGCGGAGGCCTATGTGACCGCGCCTGGGGCGGAGCTCGACGAGTCGCATCCGTTGGTGGGCGCGCTGGAGAGCGCACACGAGGAGGTCTTCGGTGCCGTGCCCGAGCGCGATGTCACGCGCTGGTTCTCGGACGCGTCCGTGCTCTCGCGATACGGAATCGCGACGATCAACTACGGCACGTCCTCCGGCCTCCCCGATCCTGACTACGGTGAGAACCTCGAGATCGAGGGACTCGTCAAGATCGCCGAGGTCTATGCGCGCGCGGCGCAGAGCATCTGCGGGTGAAGCTCGTCACGTTCGACGAGGGACGGGTCGGCCAGGTCGACGAGGACGAGATCGCCGTCCTCGACGTGCCGACGATGCGGGAGTGGTTCGAGCGCGGCGGGGCCGATGAGATCGGCGAGCGGGTCGCGCTGGCGGACGCGACGCTACGCGCCCCGATTGTGCCGAAGAAGTTCTTCCACACCGCCGGCAACTTCCGCGAGCACGAGGAGGAGTCGAAGGTCGTCGACTGGTCGCACGAGATCGCGCCCTGGATCGTCTTCTTCCAGAACGTGGACGCGATCGTCGGGCCGGAGGAGCCGATCGTCTATCCCGAGCACCTGACCGAGGAGCTCGACTACGAGCTCGAGTTGGCCGTCGTCCTCAAGAAGTCGGGGAAGTGGTTCCCGCCGGAGGAGGCGATGGATTACGTCGGCGGCTACGTGATCTTCAACGACATCACCGCGCGCGACATCCAGCGGCGCGAGATGCGCTCCGGGGTCTTCAGCTTTTGCAAGGCGATCGACACGTTCTGCCCGCTCGGGCCGTGGATCGTCACGCCGGACGAGATCCCAGATCCGCACGACCTCGCGATGGAGCTGCGCGTGAACGGCGAGACGCGACAGACCTCGCACTCCGGGCGGATGAGCGTGACGATCCCCGAGATCCTCAGCCACTACTCGGCGCTCGGCTACTCGGCGGGCGACGTGCTCTCAACCGGGACGGTCAGCGGGGTCGCCGGCTTCTCGGCGGACGCGGCCTCGCTCTACTTGAAGCCCGGTGACGTGATCGAGGCCGAGATCGAGCGGATCGGCGTCCTCCGCAACCCCGTCCTCGGCTGGGAGGAGGCGCACGGCGTGCCGGCCCCGTCGCGCGTGCGCTGGTGAAGTATGATGACAGAGTTCATACCCTGAGGAGGCGTGATGGCGAGACGAACGGTCAACCTTCCGGACAGCGTCGAGGCCGACGTCCGCGAGCTCACGCTCGAGGGGGAGTCGTTCTCGGCAACAGTGACGCGGTTGCTCGACGAAGGCATGCGCGCTCTGCGCGGTCCCCGCAAGCCCTCGTGGATCGGATCCGGAGAGGGACCGGAGGATCTCGGGATCAACGCCGAGAAGTACCTGCGCGAACTGGCCGACGAGCGGTGAGGGTCGTCGCGGACACGGGACCGCTCGTGGCCGCAGCGAACCGCCGCGAACGCGCTCACGTCCTCGCAGCCGCGCTCGTCATCGAGCTCGGCCGCGATCTCGTGATCCCGGAGCCGGTGCTGGTCGAGGTCGACCAGCTCGTGCGCCGGCGCGTCGGCCCCGCCGTTGCCCGCGGGCTTCTCGCGTCGGTCGCGGCGCGGGCGTTCGACGTCCGATTTTCCTCCCCGGGGCTACTGCGCCGGGCGGTCGAGATCGACGCGCAGTACGCCGATCTCGATCTCGGCTACGCCGATGCAACGGTGATGGCGCTGGCTGAGCGGGAGGACCTACCGATTCTCACGTTCGACTTCGAGCACTTTCGTGCCACGCGACCCGAACGAGGCTTCTGGCAGCTCCTCGTCGATGAGCGTCAGTACGCCGAGGCGACAACACGTTGAGCTGGCCCAGGGATGAAGCGAAGCTCGAGCGCGTGCGCGCGGCGATGGCCGACCAGGAGCTCGACGCGCTCGTCGTCCGCGCCCCTGACAACGTTCTTTACCTGACGAACTTCTGGGGGATGAAGGGCTACGACGCCGTCGTCTTCCCCCGCGATGACGAGCCGGTGCTCGTCTGCCTCGAGGCCTCCGAGGCCGAAGCCGAGCGGATGAGCTGGACCGACGAGGTGCGCTTCTTCCGCGGCTACGACGAGCGGGATCCGCGACCGCCGGGGCTGCGGGCGCTCGACCTGGCCCGGCAGCTCGCCTCCGAGTTCGGGCAGATCGGGCTCGAGCTCTCGCTCGGAACTCAGGCAGCAGACCGGATGATCGGCGAGCCGACGACGTTCACGAAGGCCTGGTTCGACGCGTTTCCGGAGGCTGTCGACGCGACGCCGCTTCTCAACACCGTCCGAGCGCTGAAGACGGAGCAGGAGCTCGAGCGGATGCGGCTCGCGAACGAGATCGCAGCCCGAGCGATGGAGCACGTCCAGGAGCGCCTCCGGCCGGGAATGCGGGAGAGCGAGGTCGCGGCGATGTGGGAGGGCTGGGTGCACGATCACGGCACCGGCTTCGAGGATCGGGTCGAGCTCGCGCGTGGGTTTTCCCTCGTCTGGTCGGGGCCGGGGATCAAGACCTTCACGGCGACCGGGAGCCGGCCGATCCAGGCGCACGAGCCGACGCTCTTCGAGATCTGGGTCTGCGCCGACGGCTACTGGTGCGACCACACGAAGAACCTCATACCCGGCGAGCTGGACGAGCGCTACGTCGAGCTCGAACGAGGGCTGATGGAGGTGTACACCTACACAACGTCGTCCCTTTCGGACGGTGCAAGCCTGGCCGATCTGGACAGGGAGACGCGCGCACGACTGTCCGAGATGGGGTATCCGGGCCAACCGAGCCACCCGGTCTGTCACGGCGTCGGCGCTCGCGCGCACGAGCCGCCGTACGCGCACCAAGCCGGAGGTGGGACGATGGAGGCCGGGATGGTGCTGGCCATCGAACCGGGCGTCTACTGGCCCGAGGGTGGGGGCCTTCGTGTCGAGGACAATTTCCTGATCACGGAGACCGGCGCCGAGAAGCTCTCGCGGTTCCCGGATGGCATCGTCAGGTGCGGATGACGATCGACCGCGACAAGGTCTGGACCGGCAACCTCAACCGGCTCGCGCTCGATCCGCAGCCGTCCGGGCCGATCGGCCTCTACGACACGACCCTTCGCGACGGCGAGCAGACGGTCGGCGTCGTGCTCTCGCCCGAGGTGAAGCTCGAGCTCGCCCGCGCGCTCGACGAAGCCGGCGTCGACCGGATCGAAGCGGGCTTCCCGCGGGTCTCGGAGGACGATGCCGAAGCGATTCGGCTGATCGCCGCTGCCGGTCTCCACGCCGAGGTCTGGGGCTTCTCCCGGGCCGTCCCGGCCGACGTCGAGGCGCTCGTCGAGCTCGGCGTGCGAGCTGCCGTCATCGAGAGCCCGATCTCGGATCTCAAGCTCGAGGCGCTCGGCGTCTCGCGCGAGACGATGCTCGAGCGGATCGCGAAGGCGGTCTCCTTCGCGGTCGGGCACGGGATCACCGTCGCCTTCTTCGGCGTCGACTCGACCCGCGCCGACCTCGAGTTCTACCGGCAGGCGTACTCGACCGCAGTCGAGGCCGGAGCCACCGAGGTTGTCGCGGTCGACACGATCGGCGTCGCGACCCCCGAGGCCGCCGCCTATCTCGTCGGTCGCACGGTCGAGTGGCTCGACGTCCCCGTGCACTGGCACGGCCACAACGACTTCGGTCTCGCGACTGCTGCCGCGGTCGCCGCCGTCCAGGCGGGAGCGACCTGGGTCCACGGCACAGTCAACGGGATGGGGGAACGGGCCGGGAACGCGAACCTGCTCGAGGTTGCGCTCGCGCTCGACGCACTCTACGGGATCTCGACGCGGCTCGACCTGACGAGGACGCGCTCGCTCGCCGCGCTCGTGCAAGAGCGCTCCGGCTACGCGCTCGAGCCGTGGAAGCCGCTCACCGGCGACAACCTCTTCACGCGGGAGAGCGGCGCCGTCGCCAGCCAGTTCCACGACCCGCCGGCGATCGAGCCGTACTCCTCCGAGCTCGTCGGCGCCGAGCGCGCGATCGTGCTCGGGAAGAAGAGCGGCCTCGACTCGATCCGGCTGAAGGCCGAAGAGCTGGGCCTCGAGGTAGGGGAGGGGGCCCGCCCAGGCCTGCTCGCGAAGGTCAAGGCGCTCGGCGCCAAGGAAGGCCGGCTCGTCACGAACGCCGAGTTCCGCGCCATCGTCCGCAAGGGAGGCTGAATGTCTGACCGGAGGCTCATCAATCCACCGAAGCTTCACCCTGCTCCTGGCTTCAGTCACGTCGCGATCGCTGCTGGAACGAAGGTCGTCCACCTTGCGGGCCAGGTCGCGCTCGACCAGCAGTTCGGGATCGTCGGCGGCGACGACCTGGCCGAGCAGACGAAGGCGGCGATGCGGAACGTCGAGCTTGCCCTGGAGGCAGCCGGCGCGACGTGGGACGACGTCGTCCGCCGGACGATCTACACGCTCCACCCGACCGAGTACGGGGCGATCACCGCGGCGATCGACCAGGTGACGGGCGGCGCCGACCATCCCGCGCAGACGATCGTCGGGATCGCGGGTCTGGCGGTGGAGGGACTGCTGATCGAGATCGAGTGCACGGCGGTCACGTCCGACTGACCCATTGACTGACATGACACGGGCGCGAGATACTCGCGCCGAGAGTCCTGGCGGACGCGAAAGGGGTTGCCTTGAAGTTCAGTCTCTACTCGGAGCTCCAGAGCTGGCCGGGCAAGACCGCCGCGGAGCTCTACGGCGAGGTGATGGAGCAGGTCGTGAACGCCGACCGGCTGGGCTACGACGCCTACGCGGTGATCGAGCACTTCTTCTTCCCGAAGTTCTCCATCTCGGCCAACCCGCTCGCGCTCTTCGCGGCCTGTGCTCAACGCACCCGCCGGATCGTCTTCCGCACGCTCCTCCACTCGATGCCGTACCACAACCCGCTCGTCCTGGCCTCGGAGATCGCGGTCGCGGACATCCTGCTCGACGGCCGCTACGAGTTCGGTGTCGGTCGCGGTCACGGTTGGTTGCCGCCGAAGGCCGGTCTCGCGCTGACCCCGGAGTCGCGCGAGCGCTACGAGGAGTCCGTCGAGCTGCTCTTCACGGCGCTCGAGAACGAGCGCTTCTCGTACGCCGGCAAGCACTTCCAAATCGCTGACTCAGGGATCGTGCCGCGACCAAGTCGGAGGTTCCGCGTCTTCCTCGGCGGCACGTCCGACCGCACCTACGAGCTCGCCGCCGAGCGCGGCTGGGCGGTCGTCGTGCCGCCGCTCCTGCCGTACGCGGCGCTCGAGGACCAGCTCGACCTCTACCGCGCCAAGTGCGCCGAGCACGGCACCGAGCCGGACATCGTCTGGATCCACGCCTGCTACATCGACGAGGACCGCACGGTCGCGAAGCGCGAAGCGCAAGAGTGGATGGAGGGCTTCCTCCGCGGCAACGCCTCGCCGCTCACCGACTTCGCGCCGCCGCCCGCCGACGAGCTGAACGCGGCCGGCTACGGCTTCTACTCCGCCGGGATCCTCGAGAAGCTCGCCGAGACGCCCTACGACGAGATGATCGCGGGCGACATCGTCTGGGTCGGGACACCGCAGGACGTGATCGAGCGGATCGAGGCCGTGCAGGCGATCTGCGAGGGCCTGACGGAGGTCTCGATCACGGTCAATGCAGGCGGCGCCGAGCACTGGCAGGCGATCAAGGCGCAGGAGCTCTTCGCGCGTGCCGTGATCCCGCACTTCCAGGCACGGGCCAAGAAGAAAGAGACGGAGAAGGCGGCGACCCCCGCTTGAGGGCCCGTCCAGAAACTGGATCGGGGTGCCTGGCAGGCGCCACGCACCGCGGTTCGGCGTCCTCAGTCGCGCCAATATTCGGCATATTGGCGCTCCCTGCGTCCTTGCCCCGCGGCACGTGTCGCGTGCCATCCACCGCGACCACTTTCCGGACCGGCCCTTGATCGAGCGCGTTTGCGTCGTCGGAGCCGGGGTGATCGGCAGTCTCTACGCCGCCCACCTGAGCCGGGTGACCGACGTCTGGGTGCTCACGCGCCGCGAGGAGCACGCACGTGCGCTCGAGGCGCGAGGGTTGCGGGTCTCGGGGCGCGCGGACTTCAACGGCGCCGTCCATGCGACGGCCGACCCGGACGCGATTCCTGCATTCGACATCGCGATCGTCGCCACGAAGGCAACCGGGCTCGACGCCGCGGCGAGCTCGCTCGAGGGGCGCTTCGCCGACGCGACGATCGTGACCGTCCAGAACGGGCTCGGGGCGGAGGGAATCGTCCGCGGCCACGGCAACTGGCCGATCGTCTCCGGTGTCACCTTCATGAGCGGCACCCGCCACGACGACACCCACGTGGAGTACATCCTCGACACGGAGACCTGGCTCGGCCCATACAACGGCACGCCATACGAGAGCGTCGAGGAGCTGGTCGCGCTGATCGAGAGCGCAGGGCTAAAGGCTCGCGGGTTCCCGGATCTACGGCCGGCGCAGTGGTCGAAGCTGATCTTCAACGCGACGGTGAACGCGGTTGCGGCACTCACTGGACTGCCGCACGACCGTCACTTCGGCGCGGAGGCGGAGACCGGTGACCTCGGCCATCTCGTCCACGCTCTGATGGACGAGGGTAAGGCGGTCGCAGCGGCGGCCGGGATCGAGCTGCACGAGGATCCGTGGGAGATGAACGTGCTCGCGACGCGGCGGGGGAGCGCGCACCACCCGTCGATGCTCGAGGACGTCGAGGCTCGCCGCCCGACGGAGATCGAGCTGATCACGGGCGCGCTCGTGCGCGAGGCCGCGCGGCTCGGCGTCGCAGTGCCGCTGCACACGGCGCTCTACCGGCTGATCAAGGCGAAGGAGGCTTCATGGGAACTCGAGATCGGGCAATCCGAAGGGAGACCGGAATGACAGCAAGGAAGCGATGGAATGCGGCGGGTATCGCGCTTCTGCTCGCCGCGGTCGTCGTCGCGGCGGTCGGAACCACGGTCGGCGGCGGTGCGACGAAGGTGCAGGCGCCGATTATCATCGGCTGGGCCTTCGACAGCAGGGGGAACATGGCCCCGTTCGACAACCCGGCTCTCGCGGCCGCACGGATCCAGGTCCGGGCGATCAACGCGAAGGGCGGCGTGCTCGGGCGCAAGCTCCAGATCAACGTCTGCGACACGCAGAACAACAATCCGACGAGGGCGAAGGCGTGTGCCCGCAGCCTGCTCGGGACCGGGGCGCACGTGATCTTCACGACCTGCGACGTCGACTTCGCGACACCCGTCGTGCAAGAGGCGATCAATCGTGGCAAGCTCGCGGTGGCCGCGTGCATCGGCACCGATCAGATGGGACCGAAGCGCTTCGGCGCCAAGGGCAAGCTCGCGTTCAGCTTCGGCAACGTCGCCCAGGACGAAGGCTCGGCGATGGCCGAGTTCGCCTGGCGCAAGGGCTGGCGCACGGCCGGAATCGGGACGAACACGGTGATCGTCTACTTCAAGAACGTCACGGCCGCGTTCGAGAAGCGGTTCACGCAGCTCGGCGGCAGGATCGTCGCCCGGGAGAGCTACGCGACGGGCGCCAACAACGTCAATGCTGCGGTCAGCCGTCTGAACGGCGCCGACGCCGATGTCTACGTCACGTCGACCGCGTTCGGCGAGCTGCCGGCGTTCGTCTCGGGGCTCCGCTCGCTCGGGAACAAGACGCCGATCCTCAACTCGTGGGCAGGCGACGGTACCTACTGGAACCCGAAGAGCCCGCTGGTGACCGAGTACTACGCCGTCACCTACGCATCCGTCTTCGGCGACGACCCGAACAAGGCGGTTCGCAATCTGATCGCCCAGCTGAAGAAGGCCGGTGCGGCCCCGGCAACCGGCGGCTTCGTCACCGGCGCGGCCGCGATCGACGGCGTCGTCACCGCGATCCGCAGGGCGGGCTCGACCGACGGCGCGAAGCTGGCTCAGCGGCTGGAGCTCTTCCGCCGCGTGCCCGCGCTCGGCGGCGAGATCAACTTCTCGAAGCGCTTCCACAGTGTCTTCGGACGCCAGTACCGCGTGATCAAGATCCAGAACGGGAAGCCGAGCTATGTGGGCTCGGTCAAGGCCAAGGTCGTTCCGAACATCTAGGGATTGGCCGACTCCACCATCTCCGATGTCGTCACATCCGAGGTCATGAGGAACCTGGCCGAGAGGAGGCCCGGAACACTCCGGGCCTCCTCCGTGTCGCGCTCGTTTGCGGGAGTCCAGGCGCTCGACGGCGTCACGCTCGAGGTGCACCGGCACGAGGTCGTCGGTCTGATCGGCCCGAACGGGGCGGGTAAGTCGACGCTCGTGAACGTGATGACGGGCTTCGACCTGCCGAGCTCCGGCACGGTCGAGCTGGAGGAGCGCGATGTCACCGGCTGGAGCCCGCAACGACGCGGGCGGGCAGGGCTCGCGCGGACGTTCCAGCACAGCCGCTCCTTCCGCGAGCTGAGCGTGCGGGAGAACGTCGAGGTGGCGGCGCTCGGGGTCGGCGCCGGGCCGCGGGTCGCCCGCCGGCGCGGCCAAGAGCTCCTCGGCCTCCTCGGACTCGAGGCTCGCTCCGAGGCTCCGGCCGGCGCGCTCGCGCACGGCGACGAACGAAGGCTCGGCGTCGCGCGGGCGCTCGCGACCGAGCCGCGCTTCGTGCTCCTGGACGAGCCGGCCGCGGGGCTCCCCGAGGCGGAGGTGCCCGAGTTCGCGGCGGTCATTCGGGCTGTCCGCGACGAGCACGAGGCGGGCGTGCTCCTGATCGACCACAACATCGCGCTCGTGATGGAGGTCTGCGACCGGATCCACGTGCTCGACCAGGGGCGGACGCTCGCGCAGGGGACGCCGGCCGAGATCCGCTCCAATCTCGACGTGACCGCTGCCTATCTCGGCGAGAGCGCGGTGACCGCAGATGAGTGACGCGAGGATCCTCGAGCTCGACGGCGTCGAGGTGCGCCATGGCTCGGTGGCCGCCGTCCGCGACCTCGATCTGCACCTATTGGAGGGCGAGATCGTGGGCCTGATCGGTCCGAACGGTGCGGGCAAGTCGACCACGCTGCACGCGATCATGGGCGTGCTGGCGCCGCGCGCCGGCGAGATCCGGCTCAAGGGGCGGCCGCTCCGCGCCGGCCGGCCCGAGGACGTCGCCCGCGCCGGGATCGCGCTCGTGCCGGAGGGCCGGCGGATCTTCGGCGACTTGAGCGTCGAGGAGAATCTGCGGTTGGGACTCGCGGCGCGACGAGGCGGCGACGGCGGCTCGGCGCTCGACGCCGTCTACGAGCTCTTCCCGATCCTCGCCGCTTCGCGCGGCCGCCAGGCCGGAGCGCTCTCGGGCGGCCAGCAGCAGCAGCTCGCGATCGGGCGCGCGCTCGTCGCGAGCCCCGACGTGCTCCTGCTCGACGAGCCGTCGCTCGGGCTCGCGCCCACCGTCGTGGACGTCGTCTTCGCGGCGCTCGCGGCGATCCGGGAGCGTGGGGTCAGCGTCCTCCTCGTCGAGCAGCGCGCGCAGCGGACGGTCGCGTTCGCCGATCGCACCTACGTGCTCGGGAACGGCGAGCTCCGGATGATCCTGACCCCGGCCGACGCGGACGACACCGAGCGGATGATCGCGGCGTACCTGTCATGAACGTCCTTGCGGTCGTCGACGCCCAGACGCTCGTCGACGCCGTCGGTCTGGGCGCGGTCTACGCGCTGATGGCGGTCGGGATCGGGCTCGTCTTCGGCGTCCTCCGGCTCGTCAACTTCGCCTACGGCCAGCTCGTGATGGCGGGCGCCTACACGCTCGCGTTCACCTCGACCTGGCCGGTGGCCGGGAGCATCGCGGCCTGCTTCGCGGTCGTGATCGCTCTCTCCCTGCTCATGGAGCGCGCCGTCTTCCGTCCGCTACGCACGAGCTCGCCGGCCGTCATGCTCGTGACCACCTTCGCGGTCGCGTTCCTGCTCCAGAGCGTGGCGCTGATCGTCGACGTCCGCGACGACACGATCGGCGAGCCCGCGTCGTCGGTGGCGCCGCTGAACCAGGCGATCTCGCTCGCGGGCGTCGACGTACGGAAGGTGACGCTTGTCGCGGTCGGCGTGGCGATCGTCGCGCTGGGGTTGCTCGCGCTCCTGCTCGGCCGGACGACGATCGGCTTGCAGATGCGGGCCGCCGCGGCCGACTTCCGCACTGCGCGGCTGCTCGGCGTCCGCGCCGACAGGGTGATCGCGTTCGCGGTCGTCCTCTCGGGGATCCTCGCTGCCGCTGTCGCGGTGATCCTGACGGTTCAGAACCCGCTCGTCTCGCCCGACTTCGCGCTGAAGGACACGATCGTGGTGCTCGTCGGCGTCGTCGTCGGCGGGATCGACCGGCTCTGGACGGCGACGCTCGGCGGCTTCGCAATCGGCTTCGCGACCGGAGTGATCAATGGCGCCCTGCCCACCGAGCAGACCGTTTTCCTGCCCTCTGCGGTCTTTGCGCTCGTGATCCTCGTCCTGATCCTGCGCCCGGCCGGGCTGTTCGCGCGCGGCCGCGGCGCGCTCGTGGAGCGCGTGTGACGCGGCGCCTGGGATCGACGGTTCAGCTGCTCGGCCCGGCGGCCGCGATCGCCGCGGTCGGATTCGTCGCGACGCTCGTCTCGCGCGCAAACGAGATCTACTTCCTGAACGCCCTCGTCTCCGTCGCGATCGTCGTCGCGATCTACGTCTTCGTCGGCAACTCGGGCGTGCTCTCGTTCGGCCAGATCAGCTTCGTCGCGGTCGGCGCCTTCGCGGCGGGGGTGCTGACGGTGCCGCTCGAGTCGAAGGTGGGCGTCCTGCCCGACCTCTTCCCCTTCCTGCGCGATCACACGGTCGGGAGCGCGACCTCGCTCGCGCTCGCGGCGGCGGTGGGCGGCGTTCTCGCGCTCGTCGTCGGCCTGCCGCTGATGCGCCTTTCCGGGCTCGCCGCCGGGATCGCGACGTTCGCCGTCCTCGAGATCGTCCACAACCTGCTCCGCGAGTGGACGAAGATCGGCCCCGGCGCGACGACGCTGTCGCTCGTCCCGGAGACGACGGGCGCGCTCCAGGCGACGCTCGGGGCGCTACTCGTGGTCGTGGTCGCGTTCGCGTACCAGCGCAGCCGCCTCGGGCGGCTCCTCCGTGCGACTCGCGAGGATCCTGCGGCGGCGCAGGCCGTCGGGGTCGGGATCCACGCCCAGCGCCTCTGGGCGTTCACGCTCTCCGGGGTGCTTTGCGGCTTCGCGGGCGGCCTCTACGTGCACATGCTCGGCTCGATCACCACCGAGCAGGTCTATCTCGAGCTGACGTTCATCACGCTCGCGATGCTCGTCGTCGGCGGGCTGACGAGCCTCTGGGGTGCCGTGCTCGGCGCGCTCGCGGTGAGCGGGCTCGATTCCGTTCTCGGGAAGGCGGAGGAGGGCTCGTTCGGGCCGGATCTCCCGACGGGAAGCAGGCTCGTCGTCGTCGGCGCCTTGATGGCGCTGGTTCTGATCCTGCGGCCCTCGGGCCTGACGGGCGGGCGTGAGCTCTCGCTCCGCCGGAGGCCCGCGTGAGGATCTGTGTGGTCGGGTGCGGGGCTGTCGGAAGCCTGTTCGCGGCCAACCTCGCCTCGCTGGACGAGGTCGAGGTGTGGGCTTACGACCTCGCCGCCGAGCACGTCGCCGCGATCAACGACGGCGGCCTGAGGCTCGTCGGAGCGGGGGAGGTGCATGCGATCGGGATCCGGGCCACGTCGGACGCGGCCGAGCTCCCTCGGTGCGACTTCGGCCTCGTCGCCACGAAGGCGATGCACACCCTTGCCGCGATCGAGGCGACCGCGCACGCCTTCCGCCACGGTTGCGTCGCCAGCGTCCAGAACGGGGTCGGCAACGAGGAGACGATCGCCGCTCACGCCGAGCGCGTGATCCGGGGGACGACCTTCCCCGCCGGCAAGATCCTCGAGCCGGGGATCGTCCAGTGGGATGTCAAGGGCGACACGACCTTCGGTCCGTTCGAGCCGCGGCCGGCGGCGACCGCGGCGATCGAGCAGCTCGCGGATGCCTGCACGCGCGGCGGGATGCCCTCGCAGGCCGTGGCCGACGCGCGCGGCGCCCAGTGGCGCAAGGTGATCTTCAACGCCTCGACCAACCCGATCGGCGCGCTCACCGGCCTCACGCACGGCCGCGTCTGCGAGCTGCCGCCGCTACGCGCGTTCGTCACAGGTCTCGTCGACGAGGGCAAGGCGGTCGCGACCGCGCAGGGGATCGAGCTCGACGCCGAGCCCGAGGATCTGATCGACCACGCCGCCCGACCGGACGTCGCCTACGGTCACAAGGCGAGCATGCTCCAGGACGTCGAGGCGCGGCGCCAGACCGAGATCGACTATCTGAACGGCGGGATCGTCCGTTTCGGGCGCGAGCACGGAGTTGCGACCCCGCTCAACGAGGCCGTCGTGGCCCTGATCAAGGGAATGGAGCGCTCGTGGATCGAGAACTAGAGCGGAGGCACGCCAACGTCAGCGCGGCGATGGCCGAGCACGAGCTCGACGCGCTGATCGTCGCGGGCAGCGAGTACAGCGGCTTCGAGGGGGCCGTCACCTACCTCTCGGGCTTTCAGATCGTCCACCGCTACGCCTATGTGCTGCTGCCGGCCGACGGCGAGCCGCAGATCGTGTTCCCGAGCGAGGCGCGCTATGTGGGCGAGCACGGGACGGCGCAGCTCGAGCAGGTCTTCCATGACCGCCCTGGGGAGCACATTGCCGCGATCGCGCGCGACCGGGGCTGGAGTCGGATCGGCGTCTACGGGCTCGACTATGCCCTGACCGTTCGCGACTACCGGGCGCTCGAAGGGCTCGACCTCGTCCCATTCGATGTCGACTTCGACCTGGCTCGGGCGGTCAAGAGCGAGGCGGAGATCGTGTCGGTGCGCGAGAGCGTCCGGATCAACGAGGACGGCTTCGAGGCGTTCCTTGCGGCCTACGCGCCGGGAAGGACCGCCGCGGAGGTGATGGCGCCGGCCGAGCAGCTCTTCGTCGAGCGCGGGTGCGGGCGACTGACGATGAACATGGTCCTCGTCGGTCCGGAGTTCGCGATCGCGAAGGCCGAGACGGTGCTCGGCGACTTCGTGGTGCCGTCGCTCGAGATTGCCGGTCCGGGGATGCACTGGGTCGAGATCTCGCGCGCGATCGGGAAGGCGGACGCCGAGACGCTGCTGATGCTCGAGGCCTACGAGGAGTACCACGCGATCGCCCGCACCGCGCTGCGGCCGGGCGCGACGGCGAACGACGTCCACCGGGCGGTGTCGAAGGGTTTCACGGAGCGCGGCTACCACCTCGGACACGTGACCGGCCACTCGATCGGGATGACGATGATCGAGCACCCGAGGCTCGGCGAGGGGGTCGAGACGGAGCTCGCGGCGGGAATGGTCTTCTCGATGCACCCGCACGCGATCGCCGCCGACGGAAAGGCTTGCCTCTATATGCAGGACACCTGGCTCGTCACCGACATCGGCGGGGAGCCGCTTTCGCGTCTGCCTCTGCGGATCTTCGAAGGCTAGGCTAGGCGCGTGGAGCTGATCCCCGCCAACGACGAGGAACGCCTCGCGGCGGTGCACCGCTACGACGTGCTCGACACGCCTCCCGACGGCGCCTTCGATCGGATCACGGCGCTCGCCGCACGTCTCTTCGACGTACCGATCTCGATCGTCAGCCTCGTCGACCGCGACCGGATCTGGTTCAAGTCGCATCATGGGATCGACGCCACCGAGATCGGCCGCGATCCGGGGCTCTGCGCATCCGCCGTCTGTCAGCTCGAGCCCTGGCTCGTCACGGACGCGAAGGTCGACCTCCGGACGATCGACAACCCACTCGTTGCAGGGGAGCTCGGCCTCCGTTTCTACCTGGGGGTGCCGCTGATCACCTCTGACGGCTTCAACCTCGGGACGCTGAACGTGATCGATGTCGAGCCACGGGAGGTGACCGACGCAGAGGTGGAGACGCTGCAGGATCTGGCCGCGATCGTCGTCGACGAGCTGGAGGTGCGGCTGGCGGCACGGCGCAAGCTCGAGGAGCGCCGCCAGCGCGCGCTCGAGCTGAACGACGACGTCGTCCAAGGGCTGGCGCTGGCGAAGCTCGCTCTGGAGTCGGGGCGCCTGGAGCAGGCACGCGAGGCGGTCTCGGACACGCTGCGGACCGCTCAGTCGATGGTCGGAGAGCTGCTCGAGCGCGCAGGGAAAGAAGGAAGACTGAGGCCCGGCGATCTCGTTCGGCGATCCGGCGCCTCGGCGTCGCAGCCGGCTCTCGAACGGAGGTGACGCCCGCCCGGATCCGCGTGCTCCTCGCCGACGACACGGCGCCGTACCGCCAGCTCCTGCGGCTGATCCTCGAGCAGGACGGGAACTTCGAGATCGTTGCCGAGGCGGTGGACGGAGCGGAAGCCGTGCGCTTCTGTACCGCAGAGCGCCCGGACGCCGTCGTTCTCGATCTCGCGATGCCGGTTCTGGACGGGTTGCAGGCAATTCCGCAGATCCGCGCCGCCTCCCCGGAGACGGCGATCGTCGTGCTCTCCGGATTTGCGCGCGGGCGGCTCGACGACCAGGCGCTTGCGACCGGCGCGAGCAGGTACGTCGAGAAGGGGGAGGCATTCTCGTCGATCGTCTCGACGTTGCTCGAGGTGACGACGAAGAGATCGGTCTCCTAGTGCTGCCGAAGGGTGACCTCGCGCGCCGCCTGGCGGTCGCGCGCGGGGACGAGCCCGCCGATCTCGTGGTTCGCGGCGGACGGGTGCTCTCGGTCTTCACGCGGGAGTGGCTCGACGTGGACGTGGCGATCTGCGACGGCACGATCGCCGGTCTCGGCTCCTACGAAGGCCAAGACTCCGTCGACGCCGACGGCGCGTACGTCGTCCCCGGGTTCATCGACGCGCACATGCACCTGGAGAGCACGAAGGTGCTCGTCTCCGAGTTCGCGCGGCTCGTGTTGCCGCTCGGGACGACCGCGGTCGTCGCTGACCCGCACGAGATCGCGAACGTACTCGGCACCGACGGCGTCCACTGGCTCGTCGACGCGTGCGCCGATCTGCCCCTCGACGTCTACTTCACCGCGTCCTCGTGCGTCCCCGCCTCGCGATTCGAGTCGCCGCGGCGCCCCTTCAACCCGGGCGACCTGAAGGCGCTGCTGCGACGAACGCGCGTGATCGGGCTCGCCGAGATGATGAACTTTCCCGGCGTCATCTCTGGCGCTGCGAGCGAGCTGGCCAAGCTCGCCGTTGAGGGCGCCGACCACGTCGACGGTCATGCTCCGGGCGTCCTCGGCAAGGAGCTGCAAGCGTACGCCGCCGCCGGAATCGGCTCCGACCACGAGGCCTTCACCGCCGAGGAGGGCCTGGAGCGGCTGCGCGCCGGGATGTGGCTCCTGATCCGGGAGGCCTCCGCCGCCCGAAACCTGCGCGCGCTCGCGCCGCTCGCGATCGAGTACGGCCCGGCACGGATGGCCTTCTGCACCGACGACCGCGAGCCGGAGCACATCGCCGAGGACGGTCACATCAACGGGATCGTGCGCGAGGCGGTCGCGCTCGGCGTCCGGGCGGAGGACGCGCTGACGATGGCCTCGCACAATCCGGCGCTCTGGCATCGGATCGGCCATCTCGGCGCCGTGGCACCCGGCTATCAGGCCGATCTCCTGCTTCTGCCCGACCTCGAGCGCTTCGTGCCCGGGCTGGTGCTCAAGCGCGGCCGGCAGGCCGAGGCGATTCCGGAGACGCCGGTCCCGGAGTGGGTGCGACACACGGTGCGGCTGAAGACCGTCGTGCGGGAAGACCTGCGCGTTCCCTGGAAAGGCGGCGCTGCGCGCGTGATCGGGCTCGTCCCCGGCCAGATCGTCACCGACTCGCTGGTGGAGGAGCTGCCCGGCGAGGACGGGGCAGCGACGGCCGACCCGGATCGCGACCTGGCGAAGATCGCCGTCGTCGAGCGTCATCTCGGCACGGGGCGGATCGGGCTTGGGTTCGTCCGAGGCTTCGGGCTCGCGCGCGGCGCGGTCGCGACGACGTTCTCGCATGACGCGCACAACCTCGTCGTCGTCGGGATGAGCGACGAGGAGATGATCCATGCGATCGAGCGCGCGGCCGAGCTCGCCGGCGGCCTCGTCGTCGTCGACGGGGAGCGTGTGACGGCCGAGCTGCCGCTGCCGGTCGCGGGGCTCCTCTCCGACCGCCCGTTGCAGGAGGTGATCGCGGGCAGCGAGGCCGTCGTCGCGGCGGTGCACGCGCTCGGCTCGGAGGTCGAGTCGCCGTTTCAGTCGCTCGCGTTTCTGGCGCTCTCGGTGATCCCGAGCCTGAAGATCACCGACTGGGGACTCGTGGACGTCGGCCGCTTCGAGCTCGTCCCGCTGGCGGCCGATCCGCTCGTCGCCCCCTGACGAGGCGCGCTGCCTCGAAGCTCGAGAATCGCGCCGCGATACACTGACGCACAGTGAGCTGGCCCTTCATCGTCCTGCTCGCACTCGCGCTCGTCGTCCTCGTCGGCGCGGAGTGGCAGCGCTTGGCCGGCGCGCGTCGCTTCGGGCGGCCCAGGTTCGGCAGGATGGGCGCGGAGGCCCGGGAAGCCCGCGCCCGCCAGAAGCGGAAGGCGAACCTGAAGCTGATCCGTTCCGAGAGCGAGGAGTTCGCCGAGAGCGTCCAGCGCGACCTCGCCGACCTCCCCACGATCGAAGAGAAGGATCGCCGCCGCTAGCGGAAACCGCTAGCGAACGGTGAAGCTGGTGCGCAGGAACGCCGTGTTCGGGAGGATCCGCAGGACGTTCTCGTTGTTCCGCGTCTCCTGGTAGTCCGAGAGCTGGAGCACCAGCGAGTGCCGGCCGCGCGCGAGGCTGCCGGTCGGGACGCGAATCGCTCCTCCGGCGATCCGAGCGCCGCGCTCCCGGCCGTCGACCCGGAGCACGAGCGAGCTCGCGTCGACGCCCGCGCCGGAATCGGTCGCCCCGACGGTGAGCAAGGCACCGCGGGCGACAACCCGCGTTCGGAAGGCGAGCCGCGGCGGCGTCACGTCGTTCACCCAGTAGCGGAACGCAAACGCACCCGCGCTTCCGGCGCTCGGGCTGTCGAAGACGACGTCGTACGCACCGCGCGCGGGCCGGAGGATCCCGGCCGCGAGCACCGGCTCCTCGAACGTGCGCAGGTAGGGGTTCAGATTGAACGGAAGCGCCGCGTAGCCCGTCAGCCGGTTCTCGTTCCCCGCATACACGATCCGCGGCTCCACGCGGACTCCGCGGGCGCGCGAGGTGACGACCACGCCGACATTCGCCACCGGGCGGCTCACGCTCAGGCGAAAGACCCGCTCCGGGCCGGTGAGGTTCGTCTCGAAGCCCTTGCCCTCGGGACTCTCGGGATACCGATAGCGGGCGACGAGCGAGCTACCGCCGCGCGTCGTCGCGCGGTGGGCGCCCTGTTTGGCGAGCGGGGTTGCCTTCGCGCCGGCGAGAGCGGGCGTCGAGACGCGAAGCCAGAACGGAATCCGGCGGCGCTCGGCTCCTTGCGTCAGGACGACGAAGCCCGTGACCTCGGAGTCCGGCGCGTCCGCAGCCGTGGTCAGGCTCACCGGCAGCGTGCCCGGCGCCACCACCGACGGCGGGATCGAGACGGTGACGCCTACCGAGCCCGTCTGATGCTCGACGTTCGCCGCCCATTCGCCGTTGCCGCCGCCGGCGTCGGTCAGAGCGATCGACCGGGCGAGCGTCGCACCGCGCGGCACGAGGCCGAACGAGAGCGCGACCGGGGAGGCGAAGAGGAGCGGCGCATCGGCCCTCCTGAGGTTGACGACGCCGCCGCCTTCGCGGGGCGTCGGCGCCTCGACGGTTCGCGTCTCGTCGGCAAATGCGGGGTCGCCCGTGAGCGCGAGCGCGGCCTTCAGTTGTGCCGGCGTCCACGAGGGATGCCGCTGGCGCAGAAGCGCGACGGAGCCCGCAACGTGTGGCGCAGCCATGCTCGTGCCGGAGAGGGTGACGAAGCTCCGTCTCGGGGCTGCCGAGAGGATGGCGACGCCCGGCGCGCTCACCTCGGGCTTGAGCTGGAGCGTGAGCGGAGTCGGGCCGCCCGCGGAGAAGCCGGCGATCACGTTCGCCGGCCCGCTCTGCGTCGTCGTGACGGCGCCGACGGTGATCGCCTCGGGCGTCGAGCCGGGTGAGGAGACCGAGCCGTTGCCGAAGTCGCGGAAGTCGTTTCCGGCAGCGACGACCGGCACGACCCCGGCAGCGGCCGCGGCGGAGAGCGCGGCGACGACGATGTCCCGCGACGGCTCGATCTCCGGCTCGCCGAGCGAGAGGTTGATCACGTCCATCCCATCGGCGACCGCCGCCTCGATCGCGGCGACGAGCTCGGGCGAGTTGCCGTCGAGTCCCACGTCGGCGTCAGTCGGGATCGTCAGCGCCTTGTAGTTGCCGAGGTAGGCCCGCGGCGCCACGCCGGAGATCCGCCGGCCCTCCGCGAGGGTGTTCGCGTTCCCCGCCGCGATTCCCGCGACGTGGGTTCCGTGCGAGGAGAGCTCGGGATCGAAAGGCTTCGACGCGTGCTTCCAGGCAGGTCGGGCGGGCGGAAAAGCGCGCGCGACGATCACCTTCGCGGTCGTGAACGACGTCTGGCCCTTGGGATAGCCGGCGGGCATCGCGAAGCCGGCCGGATCGAAGAGAGGATGCGTCTGGTCGATCCCCTCGTCGATGATCCCGATCTTGATCCCCTGGCCGGCGGTCGAGAGCGACGGCCCCCAGAGCGCGGGCGCGCCGATCTGTTGCGGGCCTCGGTCGAGGAGCGGGGTGTAGCGGACGCTTGAATAGACGCGCGCGACTCCCGGAACGGACGCGAGCCGCTCGACCTGGTCGCGCGGAACGACGACGGCGAGTCCGTTCGCGACGATCCGGTAGCGCCAGCGCACCTCCGCCTGCGGGATCGCGGCTTCGATCCGCGTTTCGAGCGTCTGCTGCGAGGCGGCAAGCGTGCGGAGATAGGAGCGGGAGGTCGCGGTGCTCAGGCTGAGGCGGCGACCTCCGGTCGCGGCGAGCGTGCGGCCGGGACGGGCGACCGCGAGCGACTCCGCCTCGAGTGCCACGACGACCTCGACGGTCGGCTCCGAGCTCGTTCCCTCGCGCGCGGCCCCCGCCGACGCGGCGAGCGCGAGTAGCAGCAGAGGCAGGAGAATGGCGACCCGGCGCATCGGGTCGTCCAGGGTAGCCGCGGCCTGTGAAGACGGCGTTAAGCACCACGTCAACCGCTCGCCGAGGGGGCCGATCGAGTCTCTCCGGATCGTCGACGGCCGTACGGTCGAGTACGACGACCACGTCGGAAGCGGCGGGAGACCGTCGCATCTCCGCGAGAACGGCCGCATCAGCCTGATGCTCTGCGCGTTCGAGGGTCCTCCGCGGATCGTGCGTCTCCACGGGCGCGGGGAGGTGCGCGTGGATCCCGATCCTGGCGCGGTAGGAGTCAGGGGCGTGGTTCTCGTCCACGTCGACCGGATCGCCGACTCCTGTGGCTATGGGGTTCCACACATGACTACGTGAGCGAGCGCTCGCAGCGCGACCTCTGGCTCGAGCGGAAGACGCCGGACGGGGTGCGCGAGTACGTGCGACAAGAGAATGAGCGGTCGATCGACGGCCTGCCGGCTTTCGATGAGCTCAGTCGCGTCGCGCCGTCAACGCGAGAACGACCTTGCGCCAGAGCCGGTCGAGGAAACGAAGCACGCCCATGGACCGGAGCGTACCGCCCATTTCGGGTTCACTCGATCCCTGAGTAACGCACCGCGAGACTGTGCGGTCGATGACCCCTTCGTGCTGTCAATCGAGCTTGTATTGAAACAACACAAGCTCGTCTCGACCTTCGTCACAGTGCGGATTCGAACGCAGCTTGTGTTGAATGAACACAAGGTCCAGCAGTTCGGGACCTCGCTAGACTGTCCGCCCACGCGGATGTGGCGGAATTGGTAGACGCGCACGGTTCAGGTCCGTGTGCCTTTCGGGGCGTGGAGGTTCAAGTCCTCTCATCCGCATCTTCGCTGCTCCCTGCCGGCGCCCGCTGCGGCCGGCTGCTGCCCTAGGATCGCCGGGTGATGACGTCGCTGCCGCCACTCGAGCCGAAGCGACCCGATGTCTCCGCCGAGCTCGAGGTGCGCGATCTCGGCGACGAGCGGCTGCTCGGGCTTCGCGTCTCGGAGGCCGAGCTCAGCGGCGACCTCTCCGAGCGCGCGGCGGCCGACCTCCGGCTGCAGGACGTGCGGCTGCGGAATCTCGACCTGACGGGCAGCGAGGCGCCCGGCCTGACCTTGATCGACGCGCTCGTCGCCGGCGGGAGCTGGGCGAACCTGCGCGCCGCGCGCGGAACGCTCACCCGCGTCGAGGGGCGCGAGCTCCGTGCGACCGGCGCCGACTTCACCGAAGCGACGTTGAAGGACATCGCTTTCGCAGGTACGCGGCTCGACCTCGCCTCCTTTCGCTTCGCGAAGCTCGAGCGGGTCGTCTTCCGCGACTGCCGGCTCGAGGAGGCCGACTTCCTCGGCGCCGCGCTCGCCTCGGTGCGCTTCGAGCGGTGCAACCTGACCGCCGCGAGCTTCGTCGACGCCACCTGCGAGCGCTGCGAGCTCCGCGACTGCGAGCTCGCCGACCTCCAGGGAATCGAGGGGCTCCGCGGCGCCCGGATGCCGTGGAACGAGGTGCTCCAGCTCGCCGGCCAGCTTGCCGCAGCGGCCGGGATCACGGTGATCGACTAGCGGCTCAACGCTTCCTCCACCGCCCGCGCCGTGAGCACCCGGCAGAGATGGCGGCGGAAGTCCGAGCTCGCCGAGACGTCGCTCGGCGGCTCGGTGCCCTCGTCGGCCCTTGCGGTCGCCTCGGCCACACGGTCCCTCGCTGCGCCCGCCAGCGCCTGTTCCGTCGCCGCGGCCCGCAGCGGGGTCTGACCCATGTTCGTCAGTCCGATCCGGGCGCTCTCGATCGTCCCGTTGCCGGCTTCGACGACCGTCGCGATGCCGACCGTCGCCCAGTCGAGCGCCCGTCGGCGGAACTTGATGTACGACCAGCCCGCAGCGCCGGTCTTCGGCACGCGGACTTCGACGATCGCCTCGTTCGGCTCCAGAGCCGTCTCATAGAAGCCCCGGAAGAAGTCGGTCGCCGCGATCGTGCGCTCCCGATCGGGCCCGCGCACGACGATCTCCGCGTCCAGCGTCAGCGCGATCGTCGGAAGATCGGCCGCCGAGTCGCCATGCGCGAGCGAGCCGCCGATCGTGCCGCGGTGCCGCACCTGGCTGTCGCCGACGAGCCCGGCCGCATAAGCGAGGAGCGGGCAGTGCTCCTTCACGAGCGGATCGTGATTGAGGTCGTGATGCCGGGTCAGCGCACCGATCGCCAGATGCTCGCCGCCGTCAGACACTCCTGACAGGCCCGAGATCCGGCCGATATCGATCAGCGTCGCCGGCCGCGCCAGCCGGAACTTCATGAACGGGAGCAGGCTGTGGCCGCCGGCCAAGAGCTTCGGATCCTCGGTGCTGCCGAGGAGCTCGATCGCATGCTCGACCGACTCGGCGACCTCGTAGTCGAACGCCGCGGGGATCATCGCGTTGCCTCCTGGATCGCGTTCCAGACCCGCTCCGGGGTGGCCGGCCGCTCCACGTTCCGGACTCCGAGATGGGAGAGCGCGTCGACGACCGCGTTGATCACCGCCGGCGGGGAGGCGATCGTGCCGGCCTCGCCGATCCCCTTCACGCCCATCGGATTCGTGGGGCTCGGAGTGACCGTGTCGTGGATCTCGAACGACGGCAGCTCCGGCGCGCCGGGAACGAGGTAGTTCGTCATCGTCCCGGTCGTCAGGTTGCCCTCCGCGTCGTAGATCGCCTCCTCGAAGAGCGCCTCGGCGATTCCCTGCGCGACGCCGCCGTGCACCTGGCCCTGGACGAGCATCGGGTTGAGCTGGACGCCGCAGTCGTCGACCGCGATGTAGCGGAGGATGTCGATCGAGCCGGTCTCCTGGTCGATCTCGAGCACGCAGCAGTGCGCGCCGTTCGGCCAGGAGAAGTTGGGCGGGTCGTAGAGGTGCGTGGCGCTGAGTCCCGGTTCCATCCCGTCCGGCAGGTTGTGCGCCGTCCAGGAGTTGAAGCCGAGCGCCTTGATGTTCGCGGAGCGGTCGGTGCCCTTGACCGTGAAGTTGCCGCCCTCGAACTCGAGATCCTCCTCGGCGCACTCGAGCTCGTAGGCCGCGAGCGTGCGGGCCTTCGCGATCAGCTTCTCGCCGGCCTTGAAGAGGGCGACGCCGCCAACCGAGACGCCGCGGCTGCCGTACGTGTCCATCCCGAACGGCACTGTGCCGGTGTCCCCGTGCACGACGTCGACATCGTCGTACTCGACGCCGAGCTGATCCGCGAGCACCTGCGCGAAGACGGTGGCCGAGCCTTGGCCGTGCGGCGAGACGCCGGTCAGTGCCCGAACCGTCCCGGTCGGCATGATCTCGATCGTGGCCGCGTCCCAGCCGCCCGCGATGTAGTTGAGCGCCGCCAGCACCCGCGACGGGGCGAGCCCGCACATCTCGATCCAGGTCGAGAAGCCGACCCCGAGCAACTTGCGATCGCCGCGCTCGCGCCGCTCCTTCTGCTCCGCGCGGATCGCTTCGTAGTCGAGGACCTCGAGACACTTGTCGAGGGTCCCGTGGTAATTGGCCGAGTCGACCGTAAGGCCGCTCGCGATCGTGTAGTTCGGGAACCTCTCGGTCGCGATGAAGTTCTTCCGACGTAGCTCCACCGGGTCCATGTCGAGCTCCCGGGCCAACGTGTCCATGGCCCGCTCGATCGCATAGGTCGCTTCGGGTCGGCCGGCCCCGCGATAGGCGTCGGTGAACGTCGTGTTCGTGAACACGTTCGTGTACTGGAAGTCGTAGCCCTCGCACTCGTAGGGGCCGTGGTAGAGCCAGGCTCCGAGCATCGGGATCCCCGGCGTGAGCAGGCGCAGGTACGCGCCCATGGAGACGGTCAGGTTGACGCGGACGGCCTTGAGGACGCCCTCGCGGGTCGCCGCCAGCTCGATCTGCTGGTAGCTCTCGCGGCCGTGCAGCGAGGCGACGTAGTTCTCGGAGCGCTCCTCGATCCACTTGATCGGCCGGTTCAGCTTCTGCGCGAGCGCGAGACAGATCGCATCCTCGGGATAGATCTCGAGCTTCGAGCCGAAGCCGCCGCCCACGTCCGGCGCGACGACCCGTAGCTTTGCCTCGGGGATCCCGCACGTGATCGCGAGCGTCGTGCGAAGGATGTGCGGGATCTGGGTGGAGGAGATGACCGTGTACTCGCCCATCGAGACGTTCGGGTCGACCACGACGCCGCGCGGCTCCATCGCGTTCGGGATCAGCCGGGCGAGGTAGTGCTCCTCCTTGATGGTGACGAGGTCCGGATCGTCGAAGAACGGTGCCGAAGGGCCTCGTCGCGGTGCCGGCGAGTCGCGCTCCATGATCCAGGAGCCGGCGTTGTTCGTGCCGAACTCCTCGTGCACGATCGGGGCATCCGGTTCGAGCGCCGCCTTGATGTCTGTCACAGCCGGCAGAGGCTGCCAGTCGACCTCGACGAGCTCGAGCGCGTCCTTCGCGATCGCGCGGCTCTCGGCCACGACGACGGCGACCGGATCGCCGACGTAGCGCGCCTTGTCCTTCGTCAGCGGGTAGTGCGGCGGATTCTTGACCTCGCCGTTGATCGGCCACGCCAGCACGAGCGGGGCTGCGAACTCGAGGTCAGCGCCGGTCGAGGCGGCAATCACCCCCTCGAGCTCGAGGGCGGCCGAGACGTCGATCGAGCCGATCGTCGCGTGCGCGTACGGGCTGCGCACCACCCCGACCCAGAGCATTCCCGGGAGCGTGACGTTGTCGACGTAGCCGCCGCGGCCGGTGATGAGCTCGGGATCCTCCTTGCGGAGCTGGCTCGTGCCGACGAACTTGCCGGTCTGCTCGGCGGTCCCATGACTACGCTCCCGTTCCCGCCACGGCCTGGACCGCGAGCACGGTGCAGGACTTGATCGACTCGCCGTCGAGGTGGACGGTGCAGGCGCCGCACGAGGTCGTGTCGCAGCCGATGTTCGTCCCGGTCGCCCGAGTTGCTCGCGCAGCGCGTAGACGAGGAGCTGGCGGGGCTCGACCTCGAGCTCGCGGCGGGCGCCGTTGACCGTGATCGCGATGCGTCTCATGACGAGCCTTCCTCTCCGGAGCGGGGGCGACGACGGAGGAGCCGGGCGAGCGAGCCACGGACGGCGACGAGGAGCAGGGACAAGCCGGAGATCGGCTTCTGCACCGGCGGTGGTAGGGGCGGCGCGGCTTCGCCGGTCTCGCCGTTCGCGGTCACGGGTGGGTCGAGGCGGGTGCGCAAGCACTCCGCGAACCGATCGAGGAGACGCGAGGAGACGTCCTGGATCACCGAGGGGCGACCGAGCTGTGCTGCCTGGCCGGAGAACCGGATGTCGGAGTCGAGCGTCACCTTCGTCCCGCCTCCGCTCCGGTCGACCATCCGTGCATCGACGGTCGCATCGGCCCCGCCGCGGCCGCGCTTGTCGCGACCCTTGACCGCGAGGCGGACCACGCCGGCCGCGTCGTCCTGGTCGACGATCCGGACGTCGTTCAGGAAGTCGAGGCCGACCGGGCCGAGCTTGACGGCCATCGTCGTCTTCCACGTGCCGTCGTCGGTCACCTCGACGAGCGCCGCGCCAGGCAGGCAGGGGACGACCCGCTCGGCATCGAGCAGCAGCTCCATCGTCTCGGAGGGCGAAGCCGGAACTTCGAACTCGTGCTGGAGCTTCATGGGTGAGGGGACGCTACACGACCTCGGTCGCGAGCACCGAAACCTCGTTCTTTCCAGGACACTGCGTCGATCGCTAGGCTCCGCCGGGTGACGTTCGCGAGCCCGGAGGAGCTCGAAGCCGCGCTTCGCGCCGAGTCCTACCTGGCCGATCGGAGTCTCGCCGTGTCCCTCTACCTGGCGCTTGCGATGCGCCGGCCGGTGCTGCTCGAGGGCGAGCCCGGGGTCGGCAAGACCGAGGTCGGGCGTACCCTCGCGCGGGTGCTCGGGGTCGAGCTGATCCGGCTCCAGTGCTACGAGGGGATCGATGCCGGCCAGGCGCTCTACGAGTGGGATTACGCCCGGCAGCTCCTGCACGCGCGGCTGCTCGCGTCGGGTGACGTCGAGCCGGATGCCGTCGTCGACGAGCTCTACGGCCCGCGTTTCCTGCGGGAGAGGCCGCTGCTCGCGGCGGTGCGTGCCGGCTCGAGGGCCGTGCTGCTCGTGGACGAGCTCGACCGGGCGGACGACGAGTTCGAGGCGTTCCTGCTCGAGGCGCTCTCCGACTCCGCGGTGACGATCCCGGAGCTCGGCAGCATCGGCTCCGCGGACGGGAGCCGGCCGGCGGTGATCATCACGTCGAATCGCACCCGCGAGCTGCACGACGCACTCAAGCGGCGCTGTCTCTATCACTGGATCGACTATCCGGACGTCGAGCGCGAGACGGCGATCGTCCGACTACGGGTGCCCGAGGCGGGAGACGGGCTCGCTCGCTCGGTCGCGGCAGCCGTGTCCCGTCTGCGCGGGATGGACCTCGTCAAGCCACCCGGGGCCGCGGAGGCGATCGACTGGGCCCAGGCCCTCGCGCTGCTCGATCTCGACGAGGTGACCGAGGACGGGGCGCGCTCGACGCTCGGCTGGGCGGTCAAGAACCACGAGGATCTGCGGACGGTGCAGGCGCGGCTGCCCGAGCTGCTCTCGTGAGTGCGGTCGAGCGGGTCGTGGCGTTCGGCGGAGCGCTTCGCGCGGCCGGGCTACCGGTCGGAACCGATCGACTTCTCGCCTTCCGGGAGGCTGCCGAGCTCGTGCCGGGCGGCGAGCTCTATTGGGCCGGCCGGGCGACGCTCGTCGGACGGCGGGACGAGCTCCCGGTCTACGATCGCGTGTACCACGAGTTCTTCGGCGGCAGCCGGCGGAGCGTGCCGCCTTCGTTGGAGCGAACGGTGCGTCTCCAGCTGGCCGGTGCTGCGGCATCGGGCGAGGGCTCGGTCGAGGTCGCGGGCGCGCCCGAGGTGGGGCTCGCGAGCAGCACGGAGCTCCTCCGCCACAAGAGCTTCTCGCGCTGCACGCCGGAGGAGCTCGCAGAGCTGGCGCGACTCCTCGCACGGCTCCAGCTCGAGGCGCCGCTGCGGCGGACGCCACGCCGCGGTCCGGCCCGGCCCGGCGATCTCGATCTTCGCCGGACGCTGCGGCGGGCGCTGCGAACCGGCGGAGAGACGGTCGAGCCGGCCTGGCGCGATCGTCGCCGCAGGCGACGGCGGCTGGTGCTGCTCCTCGACATCTCGGGCTCGATGTCCGAGTACTCGCGTGCGCTCGTCGTCTTCGCGCATGCCGCGCTCAGAAACGACCGGCGCTTCGAGGCGTTCTCGTTCGGCACTCGGCTGACCCGCCTCACCCGGCCGCTCGCCGGCGCGCGCCCCGACGAGGCGCTGCGGAGGGCTGCTGCGCAGACGGCCGACTGGGACGGCGGCACCCGCATCGGCGCCTCCCTGAAGACGTTCCTCGACGAGTTCGGTCATCCCGGAACGGCGCGCGGTGCTGTGGTCGTGATCTGCTCGGACGGGCTCGAAGTGGACGAGCCCAAGCTGCTCACGGCTCAGATGGCGCGACTCCACCGACTCGCCCATCGCGTCGTCTGGCTGAACCCGCTCAAGGAGAACCCCGAGTACGCGCCGCTCGCGAGGGGAATGAAGGCGGCGCTCCCGCACGTCGACCTCTTCGCGAGCGGCCACAACCTCGCGAGTCTCGAGGAGATCGCGACGACGATCTCCATGCTCCGTCGCTGATTACGCCAACGCCGCCAGCACGTCGTCCGCATGGGTGCCGGGCTTCACGTGGCGCATCACCTTCGCGACGTTGCCGTCGGCGTCGATCACGAAGGTCGAGCGCTCGACGCCCATGTACGTCTTGCCGCGAACGTCTTCTCGCCCCAGACGCCGTGGTAGAGGACGACCGGCTTGCCGTGCAGCGACTCGAGGCTCACCGTCTCGCCGGAGTCGGTCTCGAGCTCGAACCCCCCGCCTTCGTACCTTCCTCGATCAAGAAATCTCCTCTCGGTAGGGTCTCACGATGCTAACGACGCACCGCCTGCTCGCCTTCCTCGTCGTCGGCGTGCCGGCGCTCTCGGCGCTTGCCGGCGGGCTCGTCTACTGGCGCCGGCGCGGGGCGGGGGCGATCCTGACGAACGTCTTGGCGCTCGCCCAGACGTTGCTCGTCGCCCAGGTCGCGCTCGGTCTGCTCCTGCTCTCCGACGAGCGGGAGGCGGCCGAGAGCCTCCACTACGCCTACGGGTCGTTCTCGCTCGCGGCGATTCTCGTGCCCTGGTTCTACGCGCCCGCCGGCGGCCCGAAGCGCCTCGCCTGGTTCGCGGGCACGTCCGCCCTCGCAGCAGCGCTCGCCGTGCGGGCGTTCATGACGGGATGATGGAAAGGTTGAAGCGCTTCCTCGCCGAGATGAACCCGCTGATCCGCGGGCTCGGGATCGTCGCCCTGATCGCGGCCGTGGTCGTCGTCCTCTCGCTCGAAGAGGTGCTCGCGACCGTCGGCGGCCTGCTCCGCATCGTCTTCTTCCTCGCGGTCGCGTTCTTCCTCTTCCTGCTCTGGCGGGAGCGGCGGAGCGACATCGAGGCCTGGTCGGAGCAGAGCCGCCGCGTCTTCTACGGGGCGATCGTGCTGGCGGTCGTCGACATCGGTGTCCTGATCGGACTCGGCGCCTCCGGGCTCGATGCGCTCGCGTTCTTCCTCGTCCTCGTCGCCTGCGGCTACGCGATCTACCGCGTCTGGCGCAGCGAGCACACCTACTCCTAGTAACAGACTGTTACTAGGCCTCGACGCGGCTGGCGGCGCCGTCGAGGGCGTCGAGCGCAGCGCGGATCTCCAGGGCCTGGCCGACGAAGATCGGGGTGTCGCGCTCGGTGTAGCGGGAGGCCTCGCTCTCTCGGAGCGTCAGCATCAGGTGCATGAAGTCGGACGGCTCCTCGCACTCGAATGCGGTCATGAACTCCTGGTCGTCGATCCCGAACGAGTAGGTGGTGTGGTTCTGGATCGTGGCGTAGCGGGCGCCGATCTCGATGTGCTCGTTCATCGCGCGCTGGCGCTCCGCGAGGGGCAGCGCGTACCAGGGTCGCGTCTTCACGAACGGGTAGACGACGAGGTAGGGATGGCCGCGCGGGGCGATCTTGCGGGCGCGGCGGGCCTGGCTGTACTGCGAGGGCTTCGTCGTCGCGAGGTAGGAGTACGGCGTCTCGAGCCAGCCCGCGAGCGGGGTCGCGTTCAGCTCCGCGCCGAGCTCGCCGAGGTCGAGGTAGCGCTCGGTGATCTTCCAGAGGAAGAAATCGCAGTCCGGCCGGACGCCCGCGGTCGAGTAGGCCCGCACGTCGAGCCGCTCGGCCCACGACTCGACGACCTCGGCGAAGGAGTCCTTGCCTCCCGCACGCTCCTCGATGGGCAGGCGCCGCCAGGCGGGATCGACCTTGTAGAAGCTGTAGGCGACGTACTGGCCGTTCTGGTGCTCAGCACTCATCGAGTGCATGGTACGCGCGCTGCCGAGAGGTTCCACCTCTAGCAACCGTTGCGCGCATCCAGGATCGCCTCGCGCACGGGAGCGAGGCTCGTCTTCGGGGTGCCGTCGACGTAGTAGAGGCCCGATTGGAAACCGGTCAGGAACGGCTCGTCGTGCGAGTGGAAGAGGAGCATTCCGACGACGCCCTCCTGGCAGGCGGCGAGCTCGAGCGCGCGCCGGTAGAAGTCGGCCTGCGACGCCTCGTCAACCGGGCTGCCAGGTTCGTCGCCCTCGTAGAGCGCCGCCTTCTCCGGTGGAACCGCGGTCTCGACGCCGAACTCGCTGTAGAGGATCGCGACGTCGCGGTCGAACGCCGCGCGTAGGAGCTGCCGCAGCCGCTCGTGGTCGGCGAGCCCGAGTGTCCGGGAACCGGGATGCGGCCGGTCGGGCGGGATGTTCGACGCGGCCGGATACGGGTGAAAGGCGAAGCCGTCGAGCACCGGTCGCGTGCGCCCGGTTCGGCGCAGCTCCGTTCCGAGATCGCGGATGAACGTCGTCGGCGAATGCGTGTCGCGGTCCGTGTTCGGCTTGTCGACGCCGCGCGGCGCGAGCGCGCCGCCCCAGATCCGCGTCTTGGGTGCGGCGGCCTTCGCTGCGTCGTAGACGTCCGCCAGCAGCGCGAGGTAGAAGACGGCCGCGAGGTTCTCGCCGTCCGGGCCGAACTGGGGGAGCCAGAAACGGTTCAGGTTCGGCTCGTTGCCGACGATCACGTCCTCGATCTCGGGGACGTCCCGCGCGATCGCGGCGACGTAGGAGGAGAAGGCCGCGCGCTCGACGGCCGTCAGCGGCGTCGTCGCGGAGCCTCGATGGAAGACGGCGAGGAAGATGCGCAGGTCGCGCTCGGCGGCGCGGCCGGCGACGTCGCGGAGAACGGCGAGCTCCTCCGGTGAGGGGGCGGACAGGCCGGGCTCCCAGTAGCTCGTGATCCCAAGGGCGCCGAACCCCGCGGCGGCGAGTTGGCCGAGCACCGGCCCGCGGTGCCGAGCCGCATCGTCGACGGCGCCGACGACGAACGCTTCGGAGGCCGCCTCGGAGGCCGCCGTCTCTGTCACGGTGTCTGGCACCGTCTCTGGAACCGTGTCTGGCACCGTGTCTGGCACCGTCTCTGGAACCGTCTCTGGCACCGTGTCTGACACCGTTGCCGTAACTGCCCTAGATCGCGCGCCCTCGCCGGCGCTACCGTCCTCGCCGTTGCAACCGGCGAGAGCGACTGAGCAGAGGAATAGTGACGCCGCCAGCGCGGGGCGCATCAGCGAACGCGGAAGGGTGCGCTTTCGCGCAGAACCGGCTCGCCCCCGTTGACCGGATGCGTGACGCTGACCGCAAGCCGGTAGAGACCAGGGCGGAGCTTCCGGCGCAGCGAGATCGTGACTCGGGCTTCCGCCTTCGCACGGCCGCTCGTCGCGGCTGTGGTCGAACCTGTCGGGAGCTTGACGAGCCGCGCCCGGTAGATGCAGTCGAGATCGCAACGGAGCGCGATCCCGAGCGTCCGCGCCGAAAAGGCCGTCCTCGGCTTGACGGTGAGCGTGAGTCCGTCGCAGCGGACGATCGAGCCACCGCGCGTTGCCGCGAGCGCGTCGCGGACTGGCGCGAGGCTCGACTTCGGCGTGCCGTCGGCGTAGTAGAGGCCCGACTGCCAGGCAGAGAGCGCGGTCTCGTCGTGGGAGTGGAAGAGGAGGATCCCGGTCACGTTCGGCTGGCAGAACGCGAGCTGCAGCGCCCGCCGGTAGTACACGGCCTGGGTTGCCTCGGTCACCGGCTTCGTCGTCGCGGGCTCCGCGCCGGAGTAGAGCGATGCCTTCTCCGCCGGGATCGTCGCCTCGACGCCGAACTCGTCGTAGAGGATCGGCAGCGTCGAGCCGGCCTGCGCAGTCCCGTCGAATGCCTCGCCGAGCAGGGCAACGAGCTTGGGGTAATCGATGAGTCCGAGATGGTCGGGATCGCCCGGCGGGAGGTCGGGCGCGCGGCTCGAGTTGTCGGCGTAGGGGTGGAAGGCAAAGACGTCCATCACCGGGAGCGTCCTCCCGCTCGCGCGATATGCGGCGCCCAGCTCGCGGATGAAGCGCGTGGGCGAGATCGTGTCGCGGCCGGTACCGGGCCTGTCGACCCCGCGAGGCGCCAGCGCGCCGCCGATCACCCGGACCTCGGGCGAGACGGCCTTCAGCGCGTCGTAGGTCTCGGCGAGGAGCGACAGGTAGGCCGGTGCAGAGGCCCCGGACCCGTCCGCGGCGTACTGCGGCAGCCAGAAGCGATTGAGATTCGGCTCATTCCCGACGATCACGTCGCGGAAGCTCGGATAGGCGCGGGCGAGCCCGGCCGCATACGAGGCGAACTGGGCGCGATCCTCGGGCGCGAGCGGCGTCGTGCGCGAGCCGGCGTGGAAGACGGAGGCGTAGACCCGGACGCCGGAGAGCTCGGCAGCCGCCGCGACGTTATCGAGGATCCTGGACTCGGCCGCTCCCGGCGAGAGCTCGCCCGGCTTCCAGATCGAGGTGACGCGAACCGCGCGGAAACCGGCTAGCTGGAGCAGGGTCATCTGCGCCTTCGCCTCGACGAGACTCGAGCTGCGGACGACATCCTCGGCCGCCCCGAGCGTCAGAGTCGGTCCGCCCGCCTGCGCGGTCGGAGCGACCGCGAGCGCGAGCAGCACCGAAAGCAGCCCCCACCTCATCCGCGACACGGTAGCGCTGCACTGTGATGGTGGTGTAAGCCTCCATCTACCCTGGATCGGTGATGGCGGATGTCCGCGACAAGCTGAACGGACTGCCCGCAAAGCCGGGCGTCTACCTCTTCCGCGACACGAAGGGAGCCGTGCTCTACGTCGGAAAGGCGAAGTCGCTCCGGCCCCGCGTCCGCTCCTACTTTCAGTCCGGCCGCGGCGACACCCGCCAGTCGATCCCGCGGCTCGTCTCCCGGATCGACGACTTCGAGGTGATCGTCACCCGCACCGAGGTCGAGGCGCTCCACCTCGAGCAGAACCTGGTCAAGCGGTACCGGCCGGCGTTCAACGTGCGGCTGCGCGACGACAAGTCGTTCCCCTATATCGCCGTCACCGTCGAGGACGAGTATCCGCGCGTCATGTTCACGCGCGAGCGGCATCGGCGCGGGGTCGTCTACTTCGGGCCGTACGCGAACGCGAAGAAGGTGCGCGAGACGCTGGACGTGCTGAACCGCGTCTTCCAGTTCCGGCCCTGCGAGGGCCCGAAGCCCGGCCGGCACTCGGGAATCCCGTGCCTCGACTACCACATCGAGCGCTGCCACGCGCCCTGCGTGGGCTACATCTCGAAGGAGCTCTACGGGGAGCTGATCGACGAGGTGATCGAGTTCCTCTCGGGCGACACGAGGCCGATCGTGCGTGCGCTCGAGGAGCGGATGCGGGAAGCGGCCGCCGACGAGCGCTTCGAGGACGCCGCCCGCTACCGGAACCGGCTCTTCGCGATCCAGAACCTCGCCGAGCGGCAGGGGGCGGACCGGCGGGAGACCGGCTCGATCGACGTGATCGGGATCGCGGCCGAGGGCGAGCGTGCCGCGGTCCAGGTCTTTCCGCTCCGCGGCGGCAAGATGATCGACCGGCACGGCTTCCATCTCGAGAACGTCGAGGGGCAGGACGTGACGACGATCCTCGAGGCGTTCTGCACCGAGTACTACGGCAACGCCCCCTCCATCCCGCCGCAGCTCGTGGTACCGCGCGAGACCGGCGACGTCGAGGCGCTCGAGCAGTGGCTCGGCGAGCGTCGCGGCTCACGGGTCGAGGTACGAGTGCCCGAACGTGGCGAGAAGGCCCGGCTGGCCGAGCTCGCCGCTCAGAACGCGCGGCTCGCGCTCGACTCGGAGGCGGTGCAGGCGGAGCAGAAGCGGTTGCGACGCGTGGAAGCGCTGGAGGAGCTCCGGGAGGCGCTGAACCTCGAGAGCCTGCCGCTGCGGATCGAGTGTTACGACATCTCGAACATCCAGGGCCAGCAGATCGTCGGCTCGATGGTCGTCTTCCAGGACGCGGTCGCGAAGAAGGCGCACTACCGCAAGTTCGCGGTACGAGGGCTGGAAGGGCAGGACGACTTCGCGGCGATGGCCGAGGTGATCTCGCGGCGCTTCGCCCGGCTCGGTCACCTGACCGACGAGGAGTACGACGAGGGCTTCGCGACGGCGCCGAACCTCGTCGTGATCGACGGCGGCAAAGGGCAGCTCTCGGCCGCGCTCGCCGCGATGCAGAGCTACGACCTGCCGCGTGTCGCCGTGATCGCGCTGGCCAAGCGGGTCGAGGAGGTGTTCGTGCCGGGATCCCCAGACCCAATCGTTCTGGATCCGCACGGGCCGGGTCTGCAGCTGCTGCAACGGATCCGCGACGAGGCGCACCGCTTCGCCCTCGACTTCCATCGCCGGCGCCGTTCGGCGAAGGCGCGTGAGTCGCTCTTCGACACGCTCGAGGGTGTCGGCCCGGCGCGCCGCCGCGCGCTGCTCCACCACTTCGGCTCGACCGAGAACGTGGTGGCAGCGAGTCAGGAGGAGCTGGAGGGCGTTCCGGGCGTGCCCGCGAAGACCGGCCGTGCGATCTACGCCCAGCTCCATCGATCGGGCGGCGCCTAGCCCTCCGGCGCCGGCTTCTGGCCGACGAGATCGCGCCAGCGGACGTGGCCGAGGATCAGGAAGAGCGCAGTGAATCCGACGACCGCGTTCACGGCGGTCAGCGTCAGCTTCATCCCTACGGAGAACGCGAGCAGCGCGCTTCGCGTCACCGTGCCCTTGAAGACGAAGACGATGAACGCCTGCTCGGTTCCGATCCCGCCTGGAGAGATCGGGACGAGCGTCGCGAGGCTCTGCGTCACCTGCACGAGCAGGACGTTCCGCACGGACTGCTCGATCCCGAACGCTCCGAGGAAGAACCAGATCGCGACGAAGCGCAGGAGCCAGTCGCCGGCCTGCCAGGCGGCGACGCTACGAAGGTACTGCTCCCGATCGGAGAGCACTGCGAGACCCTCGCGCACGCGCTGCTTGAAGTCGTCGATGTGCAGCCGCAGCCAGAAGAAGCCGACGACGCCGACGATCGCGAGCGTGAACAGAAGCACGAGCGAGAACGCGCCGTTCTCGACGAACCAGCCGAACTCGAAGCCGGGGAGGTTGCCGAGGACGCCGAGCCCCGGGAGGACGCCGAGCGTGAGCGCATAGGCGAAGAGGAGCAGCGCCATCGTCGAGTCGAAGATGCTCATCACGAGCAGGGTCGAGACGAGCGTCGTGTACGCCGCGCCCGGGATCGCGCGATGGGCGAGGAAGAGCCGAACCGCGTCGCCACCACGGGCGGGGACGATCGCGTTGACCCCGACCCCCGAGACGTAGGCGCCGTAGATCGACCGCCAGGGCGGACGGTCCGCCGGGTAGGCGGCGCCGATCGTGTTCCACCAGGCGCGGCTGACGCAGAACGTCTTCAGCAGGTGCGCGAGCACGGCCAGGCCGAGCGCGCCCCAGCCGACCGAGGCGAGCTGCTCGAAGAAGACGCGGATCGCGTGGAAGACCTCGCCCACACGGTCAGGCTACGCCACCGCCGGAACCGGCTGTTCGAGCCGTGGCCGCCCGGGCCGTGGTCGTCTGAGCCGTGGCCAGGGGCTGGCCCTGGCCAGGGCCTCGCAGGACGTGCCTCCATCGGACACGTCCAGGGGCTGGCCCTGGACGTGTCCCGAGCGGACGTGGCATCTCCGGACAGGCAGAGAAGCGAGCCCAGACACGGCGGGTCGGGACAGCGAAGGCCGAGGTTACGGCCGGTCGGGTTGGCCGCCGTCGGCGTCCGGGTCCATCGAGGGATAGCCGTAGCTCGTCGGCGGCACGAACGTCTCCTTGATCGTGCGCGGGCTGACCCAGCGGATCAGGTTCCAGAGCGAGCCGGCCTTGTCGTTCGTCCCGGACGCGCGCGCGCCGCCGAAGGGCTGCTGCCCGACGACAGCTCCCGTCGGCTTGTCGTTCACGTAGAAGTTGCCTGCCGCATAGCGGAGCGCCCGATGTGCCTGCTCGATCGCGGCGCGATCGTCGGCGAAGACCGCACCGGTGAGCGCGTAGGGAGCCGTCTCGTCGACGAGCTCGAGCGTCTCGCTCCAGCGCTTCTCGTCGTAGACGAAGGCGGTGACGACTGGGCCGAAGAGCTCCTCGCGCATCGTCCGGAACTGGGGATCCTCGGTCGCGATCACGGTCGGCTCGACGAAATACCCCTCGTCGTCGTCGTAGCCGCCGCCGGCGACGATCTCGGCGCCCTTCGTCGCGCGCGCCTCGTCGATCGCCTCCTTCTGGGTGGCGAACGCGCCCTTGTCGATCACCGCGCCCATGAAGTTCGAGAAGTCGCCCACGTCGCCCATCTTCAGGCTCGAGACCTGGTCGGCGAGCCGCTCGCGCAGCTCCGGCCAGAGGTTCGAGGGCGCGTAGATCCTGGAGGAGGCCGAGCACTTCTGACCCTGGTACTCGAAGGAGCCGCGCACGATCGCCGTCGCAACCTCGGCCACGTCCGCAGACGGGTGCGCGAGGATGAAGTCCTTGCCGCCGGTCTCGCCGACGATCCGCGGGTAGTTGCGATAGCTCGCGATCGTGTCGCCGACCGTCTTCCACATCGACTGGAAGACGGGCGTCGAGCCGGTGAAGTGGATCCCGGCGAGCTCGGGGCTCGCGAGCGCCGCGTCGCCGATCTCGGCGCCCGAGCCGTAGACGAGGTTGATCACGCCGGCGGGGAGGCCGGCCTCCTTGAAGACGCGCATCACGTAGTGGGCAGCGAGCGCGGCCGTCGAGGCCGGCTTCCAGACGACGGTGTTGCCCATCAGCGCCGGCGAGCCGCTCAGATTGCCGCCGATTGCGGTGAAGTTGAACGGGCTGACCGCGAAGACGAAGCCCTCGAGCGGTCGGTACTCCATCCGGTTCCAGACGCCGGGGGAGGAGCGCGGCTGCTCCTCGTAGATCCGGATCATGAACTCGACGTTGAAGCGCCAGAAATCGATCAGCTCGCAGGCCGCGTCGATCTCCGCCTGGTGGACGGTCTTCGACTGGTTCAGCATCGTCGCTGCGACGATCGTCGAGCGCCACGGGCCTGCGAGCAGCTCGGCGGCTCGAAGGAACACGGCCGCGCGCTCCTCCCAGGGCAGCATCGCCCAGCCTGCGTGTGCGTCGCGGGCGGCGTCGATCGCCTGCTGCACGTGGGTCGCGTCGCCCTTCGCCACCTCCGCGAGTACGTGGTTCTTGCGGTGCGGCATCACGGCCTCGAAGCTGGCGCCGGACTCGACGTCCTTGCCGCCGATCACGAGCGGGATCGAGAGTCGCTCGCCCTCCATCTGCGCAAGCCGCACGCGGAGCTGCTCTCGCTCCGAAGAGCCCGGCGCGTAGCCGCGTACAGGCTCGTTGGCCGGGGTCGGCGGCCGGAAGATGCCGGGTGCGCTCATCGCCGCGATTGTAGAGTCGAGCCGATGCGCGTGACGCGGGTGCCCTATGCGGTCGACGGCTGGGGCATGGGGGAGCTTTGGCTCGGCGACGGCCGCATCGTGCTCGCGCACGACGCTCCGACCGCCCCAACCCCCCAAAGGGGGGCACGAAAGCCCCCTTCTGGAATCGTATCGAGCGAACTCTCACGCAACGGTGACGCCTTCGTGTCGGATCTCGTGCGGCGTATCCACAGCTACTTCGCGGGCGAGCCGGTTGCGTTCGCCGACGTCGAGCTCGACCTGGAGTGGTGCACGTCGTTCCAGCGCGACCTCGCGGACGCGCTGCGCGCGGTGCCCTGGGGCGAGGTCGTGGCCTACGGGGAGCTGGCGGAGCGGGCCGGCTATCCGAGGGCGGGTCGCGCGGCCGGGAGCTTCTGCGCGGCGAACACGTTCTTCCTGCTCGTGCCGTGCCACCGTGTCGTTGCTGCGGACGGGATCGGCTCCTACGGCGCCTCCGGGGTCGGACTCAAGCGGCGGCTGCTCCGGCTCGAAGGGCGGGAAGATGCCGCTCTCTGAAGATCTTCGCAACGAGCTGGCGGCGATCGCACCCGCGCGCAGATGCTGCCGCCTGGCGGAGGTGTCCGCGCTCTTCCACTCGGCTGGAAGCGTCCATCTTCGCGGCCGAGGGGAGCTCGCGCTCCACCTCGACCTCTCTGCGGCGGCTGCGGCTCGTCGCGCCTTCTCGCTCCTGCGGGAGCTCGAGATCGCCTCGGAGATCCGGACGTATCGGCGGCAGGCTTTCGAACGGGCCACGCGCTACCAGCTGCACGTTGCCGGCGAGAAGGGCGTGCTCGACCGGCTCGTCGAGGCCGGGGTGCTCGGCTCCCGGCACGCGCCGCTCGAGCGGCCGCCGCGGCGCGTGGTCGGCCGTGCATGTTGCCGCGGCGCCTACCTGCGCGGAGCGCTGCTCGGCGGCGGCTCGCTCTCCGAGCCGCGTTCCCCGCATCTCGAGCTCCGCACTGCCTCCGTCGAGGGCGCCGAGTTCCTCCGCTACGTCGCAGCGGCGGATGGGGTGAACGTCGGCGTCCTCGACCGTGGACGGCACGCGATCGCCTACGCGAAGGGGTTGGACGCGATCGAGACGCTGCTTGCTGCAGCGGGTGCCGCCGATACCGTGCTCGCCCTGGAGGAGCGCGCCGTTGTCGCAGCGACTCGAGCGGACGCGAACCGGCTCGCGAACGCAGACCACGCAAACCTGGTCCGTACGAGCCGCGCAGCGCAGCGCCAGCTCGATGCGCTGCGCGCGCTGCAGGCGGCCGGAGAGCTGAAGCGGCTCCCGGAACGCCTGCACGAGGTCGCCCGACTGCGACTCCGCCATCCGAGCCTCTCCCTGCGCGAGCTGGCCGCGAAGTGCGACCCGCCGGCCACGAAAGCGTCCGTCCACCGCCGCCTCAACAAGCTCGTCGAGCTCGCGAGCTAGGCTCGCTCGATGAGCGAGAAGCACGATGCGGCGGCCGCGCTCTTCGACGCCGCTGCAGCAGAGCTCGAGGAAGCGGCAAAGCACTGCCGCACCGCCGCCGGCCACCTTCGTGGCGGTGAGATTCCACGTGGCGCAGCCCACGCCTGGGCCGCGCACGGGCATATTCGCGCCGCCGAAGCATCCCTCGCCGCGCAAGCGCAAGAACACGCCCGCGAATCCAATCCATAGCCAATGAGACACGCTCTCTCGTTCCTGGCTGGTGGTTGAGAGTGCGCGGCCGGAGGGGCCGGCGGAGCCGGGCTCCGCCGGCGGGAGCAGGCCGGCCAGGACGAGAGGGCGGGTCGGAGGGGGTGGTCCGAGGACGACCTCCCCCTCCGCGTACCGCGCTCCGAGCCGGTGACAGACGGGGTCTGAATCCGCCGCCGGACGAGCACGGACCCGCCGACGCAAGACTACGACAGAGCGCCGCGATTCGATACCGGAGTTGCAAGTCGGAAATCGGCCTGCGACGCGCTCCCCCTCGACGGGTTACGGTGCGCCGCGGTGGATGCGGCCTATGCGGACCTGAAGGAGCGCCTGGGGGAGATTCACGATCTCCAGAAGACGCGCGCGCTCCTCGCGTGGGATCAGCAGGTGCTGATGCCGCCGGGCGGTAGCGGCGTCCGGGCGGAGCAGATCGCGACGCTCGATCGGATCGCACATACGACCTTCAGCTCGGACGAGATCGGCCGGCTGCTCGATCGCCTGGAGTCGTTCGAGGCCGACCGGCCCTACGACTCGGACGAGGCGAGCCTCGTGCGCGTGACGCGGCTCGATTGGGAGAAGGCCCGCCGTGTTCCCGCCGAGCTACGCGCCGAAATGTCTCGGGCGTCGTCGCTCGCTCTCCCCGTCTGGGCAGCGGCGCGTCAGACCTCGAACTTCGCGCTCTTCCTGCCTCTCCTACGCGAGAATCTCGAGCTTCGCCGTCGGTACATCGACTGTTTCGACACCTACGACGAGCCCTACGACGTGCTCCTCGACGACTACGAGCGCGGGACCACGACGGCCGAGGTGCGGGCCGTCTTCGAGCGGCTGAAGGTTGACCAGGTGCCGCTCGTCGCCGGTGCGACCCGCGAGGGCGAGCGACCGGGGCGCGACCGGCCGTTCCCGCTCGAAGCCCAGCGGCAGTTCGAGCTACAGGTGCTCGAACGCTTCGGCTTCGAGCGCGCGTCGTGGCGGCTCGACCCGACCGTGCATCCCTTTGCGAGCTCGCTCGGGACGGACGACATCAGGCTGACGACGCGCTACCACGAGCAGAATCTCGACGGCCTCTTCGCCTCCATGCACGAGTGCGGGCACGGACTCTACGAGCACGGCGTCTCCCGCTCGCTCGAACGGACACCGCTCGCGCGCGGTACGTCGCTCGGGCTGCACGAGTCCCAGAGCCGACTCTGGGAGAACCTCGTCGGGCGCAGCCTCTCGTTCTGGCGCTTCTTCTTCCCGCGGTTGCGCGACACGTTCCCCGAGGCGCTCGGCGACGTCGAGTTGGAGGACTGGTACGCCTCGGTCAACTGGGTGCAGCCCTCGCCGATCCGCGTCGAGGCCGACGAGGCAACCTACAACCTGCACGTGATCCTGCGTTTCGAGCTCGAGCAGGAGCTGCTGGCGGGGAGCGTCGAGCCGGCCGAGCTCTCGGAGATCTGGAACGCACGGATGCTCGACTACCTCGGGATCGAACCGGCGAATGACCGGCTGGGGGTGTTGCAGGACATGCATTGGGCCGGAGGCCACATCGGCTACTTCTCGACGTACGCGCTCGGCAACGTGATCTCGGCGCAGATCTGGGAGCGGATTGCGTCCGAGTTGCCTGATCTGGATGCCCAGTTCGAGCAGGGCGAGTTCGGCGAGCTGCGCGACTGGCTGACGGAGCGGCTCTACCGGCACGGTCGCAAGTTCACCCCGAAGGAGATGCTCGAGCGCATCGTCGGCGGGCCGATCGACCCGGATCCCTACCTCCGCTACCTCGGGACGAAGCTCGCAACCCTGACTTAGACTCGCACCGGCAAGAGACGAGACGGGGGAGCAAATGGTGGAGCGAATGGCGACACGGGTGGGGATCAACGGCTTCGGGCGGATCGGACGCAACTTCTTCCGCGCCTCGCTCGAGCGGGACGCCGACTTCGAGATCGTGGCGGCGAACGACCTCGGCGATGCCGAGACGATGCGGCACCTGTTGAAGTACGACTCGAACCTCGGGCCGCTGCCGGGTGAGGTCGAGCTGGCGGACGGCATCCTCCGCGCCGCCGGCAAGGAGATCAAGCTTCTCTCCGAGCGCGAGCCTGCCGATCTCGCGTGGGGCGACCTCGGGGTCGACGTCGTGCTCGAGTCGACCGGCTTCTTCACGAAGCGCGAGGGTGCGCAGAAGCACCTCGAGGCAGGTGCCAAGAAGGTCGTCATCTCCGCGCCGGCGACCGATCCGGACCTCACGCTCGTGCTCGGGGTCAACGACGACCAGTACGACCCCGACTCCCACCACATCGTCTCGAACGCCTCGTGCACGACGAACTGCGTGGCGCCGCTCGCAAAGGTCCTGCACGACGCCTTCACCGTCGAGCAGGGCTTCATGACGACGATCCACGCCTACACGGCCGACCAGCGCCTTCAGGACCTGCCCCACGAGGACATCCGCCGCGCCCGCGCGGCCGCGATCAATCTGATCCCGACCTCGACCGGCGCCGCGCGTGCGATCGGGCTCGTGCTGCCGGAGCTCCAGGGCAAGGTCGACGGGATGTCGATGCGGGCGCCGGTGCCGACCGGCTCCGTCACCGACCTCGTCTGCCTGGTCGGACGCGAGACGACCGCCGACGAGGTCAAGGAGGCGTTCAGGACGGCCGCGACGTCGGGCTCGCTCGAGCCGTACCTCGAGTACATGGAGGATCCGATCGTCTCCACCGATATCCAGCGCTCGCCGTATTCGTGCGTCTTCGACGCTGAGCTGACGATGGCGAACGGGCGGATGGTCAAGGTCTTCGGCTGGTACGACAACGAGTGGGGCTACAGCTGCCGGCTCGTTGACCTGATCGGGAAGCTCCTGCCTTGACCCTCATCGATGTGGCAGCGTGTCGTGGGCGGAGCCGGGCTTTGCCCGAGCGCAGCCTCAGCCGAGTATCGCTTGTCGCCCCGCTGAAGGAGGGGGCACACGGGGGAACCATGGGTTCTCCCGTGATCAAGCTGCTCTGAAGAAGCCACGCTCGGTCCGCGACGCCGACGTCGCCGGCAAGGTCGTCCTCCTCCGCGCCGACCTGAACGTGCCGCTCGAGGACGGCCAAGTTGCGGACGACACGCGGATCCGGGCGGCGTTGCCGACGCTCGAGCACCTGCTCGAGCGCGACGTCGCTCGGATCCGAGTCTGCTCCCACCTCGGCCGGCCGGAAGGGGAGGACCCCGCCTTTCGGATCGCGCCGGTCGCCGAGCAGCTCGGAGCGCTGCTGATGGACGAGCGGATCGAGGTGCTCGAGAACACGCGCTTCGATTCGGGCGAGACCGAGAACGACGAGGACTTCGCACGCGAGCTCGCGGAGGGCTGCGATCTCTACGTCAACGACGCCTTCGGCTCTGCGCACCGCGCCCACAGCTCGACCGAGGCGGTCGCGCACCTCCTCCCCGCCTACGCGGGACTGCTGCTGGAGCAGGAGCTCGAGATGCTCGGCCGGCTCCTCTCGGACGTCGAACGGCCGTACATCGCGATCGTGGGCGGGCTCAAGGTCGAGGACAAGCTCGGTGTGCTCGAGAACCTTTCCGAGTACGTCGACACGATGCTGATCGGCGGCAAGATGGCCGAGCAGCTGCGGGTGGAGAACCCGCTCGAGGCACCGGTGCGCCTCCCAGTCGATGTCGTCGCGGCCGCCGCGTTCGACGAGGAGGCCGAGAGCCGGGTCGTTCCCTGGAACGAGGTCCCGGACGGCTGGCTCGGGCTCGACATCGGGCCGGAGACGGGCGAGCTCTTCGCGGAGAAGATCCGCTCGGCGAAGACCGTCTTCTGGAACGGGCCTATGGGCGTCTTCGAGTGGCAGCGATTCGCCGCCGGCACGAAGGCGGTCGCGCAGGCGGTCGCGGAGTGCGACGGCTTCACGGTCGTCGGTGGCGGCGACTCGGTGCGCGCGATCACAGAACTCGGGCTCGAGGACCGGATCTCCTGGGTCTCCACGGGCGGCGGTGCCTCGCTCGAGCTGCTCGAGGGCAAGGAACTGCCCGGTGTGGCCGCGATTCCAAGTCAGGTGATGTAGGTGTACACCTCCATCACGCAACCCGGCGCGGGCGGATCGCCATGCTGATCGCCGGCAACTGGAAGATGTTCAAGGGGCCGCAGGAGACGCGCGCGTTCGTCGACTCCTTCCAACCGCCCGAGGGCGTCGAGGTCGTCCTCTGTCCGCCGTTCGTCTCGCTCGAGGCCGCGCTCACCGGTCCGCACACGATCTACGCACAGAACGTCCACTGGGAGGGGAGCGGCGCGTACACGGGCGAGATCTCGCCCGAGATGCTGCTCGAGCTCGGGGTCCAGGGCGCGCTCGTCGGTCATTCCGAGCGGCGACAGCTCTTCGGCGAGACGGACGAGATGGTGGCGCGCCGCACCCGTTCGGCGCTCGAGTCCGGCCTCGGTGTGATCGCCTGCGCCGGCGAGACCCTTGAGCAGCGCGAGTCCGGCGACACGGAGCTCGTGCTCAAGATCCAGGTGGAGGCGATCGCGTTCGCCGCCGGGGAGTACGAGAAGCTCGTGATCGCCTACGAGCCCGTCTGGGCAATCGGCACCGGCAAGACCGCGACCCCGGAGCAGGCGGAGGAGGCGCATCGGTTCATCAAGGGGCTGACCGACCGGCCGGTGCTCTACGGCGGCTCCGTCAAGCCCGAGAACGCGGCCGAGCTACTCGATCAACCCTCGATCGACGGCGCTCTCGTCGGCGGTGCCTCGCTCGATCCCGACTCCTTCGCAGCGATTTGCCGGGCCGCTTCCCCCTCGTAACGCTGATCGTGCTCGACGGCTGGGGCTGTGCATCGCCCGGCCCCGGCAACGCGGTCGAGCTCGCCGATACGCCCGTCTTCGACCGACTCTGGCGGGAGTACCCGCACACGACCCTCGTCGCATCCGGCGAAGTCGTCGGGCTCCCGCCCGGCCAGATGGGAAACTCGGAGGTCGGTCATCTCACGATCGGCTCCGGGCGGATCCTCTTCCAGGATCTGATGCGCGTGAACCAGGCGGTGCGCGACGGCTCGCTCTTCGAGAACGAGGCACTCGTCGCCGCTTTCGAGCGGGCTCGTGCGCGCGGCGGCGACATCCACCTGCTCGGGCTCGTCTCGACCGGAGGGGTCCACTCCCACCTCGAGCATCTGCGCGCGCTGCTCGAGCTTGCGCGGCGGCTCGGGATGGAGGAACGGACCTGGATCCACGCCTTCACCGACGGTCGCGACGTCTCGCCCACCTCGGCGGTCGCCGATCTCGCCACGCTGCCGCCCGAGCGGATCGCGACGATCGTCGGCCGCTACTACGCGATGGATCGCGACAAGCGGTGGGATCGGACCGAGCGCGCCCTCGCCGCCATCGTCGCGGGCGAGGGACAGCGTGCGAGCGACCCGATCGTCGCCGCCCAGGCGAGCTACGACACCGGGCTCACGGACGAGTTCGTCGAGCCGATCGTCCTCTCGGGTCGCCCGCGGCTGACCCAGAAGGACGCGGCGATCTTCTTCAACTTCCGTCCCGACCGCGGGCGCCAGCTCTCCCGGAAGCTCGTCGCCGCCGGCTTCGACCTGACGACGATGACGAGCTACGGCGAGGAGCTCGACGTGCCCGTCGCGTTCGGCGACCTGCGGGTGCCGAACACGCTCGCGGAGACGCTCTCAAACCAGGGAGCTCGCCAGCTCCACGCTGCCGAGACCGAGAAGTACGCGCACGTCACCTACTTCTTCAACGGCGGTGTCGAGCAGGAGTGGAAGGGAGAGACCCGCATCCTCGTCCCCTCCCCCCGCGACGTCCCGAGCTACGACCACAAGCCTGAGATGTCCGCCCGCGAGGTCGCGCAGCGCTTCGCCGCTGAGATCGTGAACGGCTACCGCTTCGCCGTGGTCAACTTCGCGAACCCGGACATGGTCGGCCACACCGGCTCGATCCCGGCCGTCGTCGAGGCGGTCGAAGTCACCGACGAATGCCTCGGTGTCGTCGTCGAGGCGACGCACGCGACCGGTGGTGTCTGCCTCGTCACCGCCGACCACGGCAACGCAGAGCAGATGCTCGAGCCGGATGGGATCAGCCCCCAGACGGCGCACACGACGAACCCGGTTCCGCTCGTCCTCACGTCGATGGACGCGAGACTCGCGCCCGGCGGCGGCCTCGCCGATCTCGCGCCGACGGCCCTGCGTCTCCTCGGACTGGAGCCGCCCGCGGAGATGACCGGGGGCGACCTCTCGGAGCGCACGGACCCGAAAGCTTCCAGCCGGTGAAACCGGCGCTATACTCCGGCCCACTTGTCGCTGCCACAGCCCGATCTCGGCGTCTTGCGGAAGGCGCAGCGAGGCGATGAGCGTGCCTTTACGCTCATCGTGCGCGCCTACGAGCTTCCCGTCTTCAACTACGTGTTGCGGCTCGTGGGCGACCGCTCGCTGGCGGAGGACCTGACCCAAGAGGTCTTTCTCCGTGTCTACCAGGGACTGCCGAGCTTCTCGCTCCGCTGCCGCTTCACCACGTGGCTCTTCCAGGTGACGAAGAACCGCGTGCTCGACGAGCTGCGCGCCCTCGAGCGGCGGCCGCGCGCCGTCGCCAACCTCGAGGACATCCCGCCGCTCGAGGTCGTCGACGCGCCGTTCGAGCGGATCGAGGCGATCGACGCCGTCTGGCGTGCCGTCGAGCACCTGAACGTCGACCTGAAGATGGCGCTCCTCCTGCGCGACATCGTCGGCCTCTCCTACACCGAGATCGCCGACTCGCTCGAGATCACGCTCGCGACGGTGAAGTGGCGGATCTACAAGGCGCGCGAGGAGGTCCAGCTCGCGCTCGGCCGCGAAGGCATCACCTACGGCGCCGACACGGGCTCGGGCACCGCAGAGAAGCCCGCCGCGGTTGCGGCGCTCGCAGAGGCCTAGCTCCCGCCCGAGCTGTCGTGCCCGAGCGGGAGCGCCGGCCGACTACGCCTCGGCGTTCGGATCCTCCTTGGCCGCGAGCATGACGCTCGCAGCGGAGACGTCCTTCAGATGACGCTTCTGGATCGGCAGCTGCACCTTCACGAGCTCGCGGACGCCGGGGTGCCTCGCGGTCTTGTTCATCTGCTCGAGCACGGCCCAATGACCGACCTCCCCGGCCTCGGCCATCGTCATGAACTCCATCCCGTCGAGGATGTCCGAGTCGCGGTCGAGGTAGGTCTTCAGCATCTCGCCGCCCTTCTTCTTGACCGTGCGCGCCTCGGCCAGGATCTTGCTCTTCTTGCCGTCGAACGTACCGGCGAGCTGCGTGCCGGCCTTCTCGGCCGCGGCGGCCTCGCTGCGCATCTGCTTCATCTGCCTCGCGAGATCCTGCGGCGGCTCCAGCTTCGCGATCCGGTCGATCGCGACCTGCGCGGCCATCGCCAGCCCGATCACCTCGCCGAGCTTCGTCTCCAGGTTCGTCAGCTCTGCCATCTTTCTCCTTCGTCGATTCGTCGGGTCAGACGCCATGGGCGAGTCGCTCCGCGAGCACCTCGGGAAGGGGCAGCGCGCGCATCTCGGACTGCGTCGACTCGATCGGGTAGTCGGTCCGGCAGAAGGTTGCCCAGCCGGAGTCGCCGTCAATCACGATCCACGCCGCCCGAGGATCGCCGTCGCGGGGCTGGCCGACCGAGCCAGGGTTGAGGACGTGCCTGCGACCGGCGCCGAGCGCGACCGCGGTTCCGGCCGGCGCCTTGCCGCCGGCGACGACTCCGTCCTCGGCAGAGCCGAGCGCGAGCGCGACGTGGCTGTGACCGACGAGCACGAGCGGCTCGGCGGTTGCCGCAAGCGCGGCCTCGCCTGCGGCGGCGGACAGCACGTACTCCCAGACGGGGTCGCGGGGACTGCCGTGCGCGAGCGCGACGCCCTCGCGTCGGCCAGCGGGAGCGAGCGACCCCAGGAAGGCGGCGGCGTCCGGCTCGAGCACCCCTCTCGACCAGGCCGCGGCAGCAGCGGCCTCGTCCGTGAACAGCTCGAGCTCGAGCTGCTCGAGTACAGCGAGATCGTGGTTGCCGACGAGACACGTCGACGCCCGCTCGCGGACGAGCGCGACGCACTCGTTCGGCTTCGGCCCGTAGCCGACGAGGTCGCCCAGGCACCAGAGCTCGTCGGCCCTCTCGGTATCGATCGCGGCTAGCACCGCCTCGAGCGCGTGCAGATTTGCGTGAATGTCGGAGATGACGGCAATACGCATCGGGCTCGTATTCCTACAGCGCCGCGCGTGCGGGGCGCGAACTGGTCGGCGGAGGTGGGCTTTGCCCGCTGCAGCCGTGGCGCGGCATGTCTGTGAGTAGGCGTGAAGGAGGGGGCTCGCGGGGGAACCATGGGCTCCCTCACGTCTTCGGCGCCACCCTAGCGGGCGCCTGGCTCGTCGCTGCGGCTCTGCTCTGGCGGACGAGCGTCCCGAGCCTCGAGGTGCCCGACCTCGAGCCATCCTCGCTCTTCGACGCCGAGACGCTGTCCCGGAACGCCCGCTACGAGAACGGGCTCGCGGCGCTCTGGGTGCTCGGCCTCGGCCTTCAGCTCGTCGCGCTCTGGCTGCTTGCCCGCCGGGCCCCGAGCCTCCCCGGGCCGCTCCTCTTCCGTGCGGCGCTCATGGGCGCGCTCGTCTTCGCGACGCTGTGGCTCGCCGAGCTGCCGGTGCGACTCGGTGTCCACTGGTGGCGTCGGCGCTACGACGTGTCCGAGCTCGGCTATCTCGGCTATCTGGCCGGCCCCTGGTCGACGACGCTCGGGGAGCTGGCGCTCGCGGCGATCGCGGGACTCGCGATCGTCGCCGCGGGTCGTCTGCTCGGCCGCCGCGCGTGGCTCGGGCTATGGGCGGCGTTCGTCGCGCTCGCCGTCGCATACGTCCTCGTCTACCCGAGCCTGCTCGCGCCGCGGCTGCGTCCGCTTCAGGATCGGCAGCTCGCGACGCAGATCCAGCAGCTCGGCGCACGGATCGGTCTCGAGGAGGTCGAAGTGGAGGTGCGGAAGGCCCGCGAGCGCACGCGCGCGGTCAACGCAGAGGCGATCGGCGCCGGCCCGACGACGCGTGTGATCCTCTGGGACACGCTGCTCGCCCCTGAGGTCGGCCGCGGCGAGGTCCGTTTTGCGGCCGCCCACGAGCTCGGCCATGTCGCGCGGCGCCATCCCTGGAAGGGCGTCGTCTGGTTCGCGCTGCTCGCTCTGCCCGGTGCGTGGCTGCTCGGCCGGGTCGCGCGACTTCGCGAGCCGCCAGCGCTACCGCGGGTCGCGCTCGTGCTCCTGCTGCTCCAGCTCGCGACCCTGCCGCTCGCAAACGCGATCTCGCGCCGCTACGAGGCCGAGGCCGACGCTGTCGGGCTCCGGCTCACGCGCGACGGTCGCGCTGCGGAGGCGCTCTACCGGCGCTTCGCGCGCACGAGCCTCAGCGATCCCGACCCGCCGCTCCTCCTCCACCTCCTGCGCGACACCCACCCGACCCTCGCCGAGCGCATCGCTACGGCTCGCGCGGGGGTGCCTCCGGGAGATCCTGGATCCCCTTGACGGTTGCGTACTTCGACCAGGAGTCCTGGAGCGCGTCGAGCAGCTCCTTGGCGAACTTCGCCGACATGTTCACGCGCGTCACGACGACGCCGGGAACGTCGCCCTCCTCGGCCTCGTGATCGATTCGCGCGAACGTGACCGTGAACTCGTACTCCGAGAAGGAGATGTTGGCGAAGTTCGCGTAGACGCCCACGAGGTGATCCGGATCGATCTGGATGTTGAGCTGGCGCTCGGGGGCGGCGTCGTCCATCCCCGTACGATAACTCCGTGGAGAGCTTCAGCGTCCGCCGCTTCGGCGCCGCCCTCGTCGCATTGCTCGGTCTGGTCGTTCTCGCCACCGCTGTCTTTCGCTTCTCGCTGGACCTCGGCTGGGTCGACGCCGCCTATCGCGCCCTCCTGACGGTCTCGCTCACGGGCGTCGCGGCCAATCCCGGCGGTGCCGGTGCGACGATCTTCTCGGGAGTGCTCGTGCTCGCGAGCGTGGCACTCTTCGCCTACGTCGCGACGACGCTGGTCGAGGTGATCGCGCGCGGCGTGCTGCTGGATGCCTATGGCGAGCGGAGGAGGAAACGGACGATCGAGAACCTGCGCCACCACACGATCATCTGCGGCTACGGTCGCGTCGGGCGCCGCGTCGCCTCCGAGCTGCGTGGGAGCCGCATGCCCTATGTCGTCGTCGACGTCAACGCGGACGCGCTCGAGGCTGCCGGCGCGGACGGCTCGCTCGTCGTCCACGGCGACGGCACCGAGGACGCCGACCTGCGGCGGGCCGGGATCGACCGGGCGCGAGGGCTCGTGGCCTCCGCCGATTCGGACGAGATCAACCTCTTCATCACCCTCTCCGCGAAGGCGCTCTGCCCGACGCTCCTCGTGGTCGCGCGCGCGTCCGACGACTCCGCCGCGAAGAAGCTCCGGCTCGCCGGCGCCGACCGGGTCGTACAGCCGTACTCGAGCGCGGGACTGCAGATGGCAAACCTGATCGCGAAGCCGCAGGTCGCCGCCTTCCTCGACGTGGTCACGACCGTCGGCGGCGCCGAGTTCAATCTCGAGGAGATCGAGGTGCCGGCCTCGTGCCAGGCGGCGGGGAGCTCGATCCGCACGCTCCGCGTCCGCGACCAGACCGGGGCGATCATCGTCGCCCTGCGCAAGCGCGACGGCACCTTCGACACGACGCCCTCGCCCGACGCGCTCCTCGAGGCCGGCGACGTCCTGATCGGCGTCGGCACGAACGAGGAGCTGCGCAAGCTCGAAGAGCTGTTCGCCCCGGAGGAGCTCGTTGCCCGCTGACGCGGTTCGCGTCCTCGAGGCAGCGCTCGCCGACGCCGCCGGTGCCGAGGTCGCGCTCGAGCGACCCGGCGATCCCTCGCACGGCGACTACGCGACGAACGTGGCGCTCCGGCTCGCTGGCGCGCGACGGCAGCCGCCTCGGACGATCGCCGAGGAGCTCGTCGAGAAGGCGCTCGGGCTGCCTGCGGTCGAGCGAGCCGAGGTCGCCGGCCCCGGCTTCGTCAACCTCTGGCTCGAGCCGGCCTGGTACGGCGACGCGCTCGCCGGGATCCTGGCTGCGGGCGAGCACTACGGCGGCGGCTCGGCGGCGACCCCGGAACGCGTCCAGGTGGAGCTCGTCTCCGCCAATCCCACCGGCCCGATCGTCGTCTCCGCCGCCCGAAACGGCGCCTACGGCGACTGCGTCGCGCGCCTGCTCGCCTTCGCAGGGCACGAGGTCGAGCGCGAGTACTACTACAACGACGCCGGCACCCAGATGGAGCGGTTCCGCGCCTCCGTCGAGGCGGCCCGGCGCGGGGAGGAGGCTCCCGACGACGGCTACCGCGGCGCCTACGTCGCCGAGCTCGCCGCCGATCCGGGCGATCCGGTCCCGGAGATGCTGCACCGGATCGAGGCCTCGCTCGAGCGCTTCCGGATCCACTTCGACTCCTGGGCGCTCCAGAGCGAGCTCGAGCTGCGACTTCCCGAGTTCCTGCCACGCCTCGAGACCTATGAGCGGGACGGCGCCCTCTGGCTCCGCTCGGGTGCGTACGGGGACGACAAGGATCAGGTCGTGATCCGCTCGGCGGAGAAGGGCGGCCTGCCGACCTACCGCGCCGCCGACATCGTTTATCTCGCAGACAAGCTCGGCCGGCGCTTCGACCGGGCGATCTACGTGCTCGGGGCCGACCACCACGGTACGCGCAACTGGTACGCGGCGATCGCCCGGATGCTCGGCTTCGACCCCGGCCGCGTCGAGGTGCTGCTCTACCAATTCGTCCATCTCGTCCGCGGCGGCGAGACGACGAAGATGTCGAAGCGCGCGGGCGACCTCGTCACGCTCGACGAGCTGATCGACGAGGTCGGGGTCGACGCCGCCCGCTGGTACCTCGTCAACCGCGACCACGACCAGACGATCGAGATCGACGTCGACCTGGCCGCGGAGAAGAGCCGCAAGAACCCCGTCTACTATGTCCAGTACGCGCACGCGCGGATCGCGAGCATCCTCCGCAACGCCGAGGCGTCGACGGTGTCGGCCCTGTCCTCGGAAGCCGAGCCGCCCGCCGAGCTCGCCGTCGAGGAGCGCGACCTGATCAAGCGGCTCGCGGAGTTTCCCACCCTCGTCGCCGAGGCGACCGAGCGCCGCGCCCCGCACGCGCTCCCGAACTACGCGATCCAGCTCGCGGACGACTTCCACCGCTTCTACCACGAGCACAAGGTGCTCGGCTCGGAGGCGGAGCCGTTCCGGCTCGCCCTCGTGACGGCGACGCAGACGGTGCTCGCCCGCAGTCTCGACCTCGTCGGCGTCGACGCACCCGACCGGATGTGATACTGGTGCATGCATTTCGCATGCACTAGAATCGGGTCATGGCCAACATTCAGATCCGAAACGTTCCGCCGGAGCTTCATCGCACGTTGAAGCAACGGGCGGAGAAGGCGGGCGTATCGCTCCAGGAGTATCTCCTCGGTGAGGTGACAACGATCGCGAAGACTCCGACGATGGATGAAGTGATCGCACGAGTCCGCAGCCGCGAGCTCTACGATCTCGAGCCAGCGAGCGCGGAGACGATCGCCCAGATCCGACGCGAGGATGACGAGCAGCTCGAGAGCAGATGATCGTGGTCGACGCGTCTGCCGTCGTAGATGTCCTTCTCGATACAGGTGAACGCGGGAGCTGGGCACGAGCCGAGCTCCGAGCTGCCGACGTGACACATGCGCCTCACCTGCTCGATTACGAGGCGTTGAGCGCAACCAGGAAGATGGTTCTGCTCCGCGAGATCTCAGCGGAGCGCGGCGCGCAGGCTCTCGAAGATCTGAAGGCGCTCCCGCTCAGGCGGTATCCAGCACAGCCGTTCGTCGATCGAGCTTGGGCGCTCCGTCACACGATCTCGGCGAGGGACGCCTTCTACGTCGCGCTTGCGGAAGCGCTCGACTGCGCTCTCGTCACGACCGACGGTCGCCTGGCCCGGAGCCACGGCCATGAAGCGCTGGTCCGAAGCCCGTAGATGCTGAAGGTCAAGGTGATCCTCGGCGTGATCGCGAGCTCGATCGCGATCCTCGCCTTCTTCGCGAAGGCGGTTGCGAACGTGCGCCGTGGACGCAGGGAAGAGCGAGCACGGAAGGAATCGCCGCCGCGACGCGAAATCTCGTCCGGCGAGTGAGCTATCTGATCATCTCCACGATCGTCGTGCTTGTCGCCGTGATGGCGACCCTGAACGGGATCGGGCTGCGTCGGCAGGGCAAGCGCGACGAGGGAACCGCTTGGATCCTCGCCGCCGCGTTCGGCATCGTCGTCGTGATCGGCGGCTGGGGCGCCTTCCGCTCCTTCCACTCCGTCAACGCGGGGCACGTGCTCGTCGTCCGCCAGTTCGGCGAGATCATCGGCCAGAGGCCGGCCGGCTTCCAGACGATCGCGCCCTGGCAGAGCGCCGAGGAGGTCTCGACGCAGGTCGAGAGTCAGCGTTTCCTGATGGACGACCGCACCCCTCCCGAGGCGGGCGTGATCCCGTCCGGCCCGGCGGTGAGCGAGGAGACGCAGCCGGTCTACGCGGTCGTCACGCTCAACTACCGCGTCTCGGAGACGGCGATCCAGGAGCTCTATACCGAGGTCGGCCCCGCATTCTTCGACAAGGTCGTCGCGCCGCGCGTCTTCCAGGTCTTCAAGAACGAGACCGTCAAGTTCAAGTCGATCAACGTCGCCCCGAACCGGGAGCAGATCCGGACAGAGGTCCAGGAGTCGCTCGATCGGCAGCTTCAGGGCTTCTCGATCGACGTCGTCGACTTCCTGATCAACGACCTCAAGTTCCCGGAGGAATTCACCCAGGCGATCGAGCGCAAGCAGGTCGCGACCCAGGACGCGCTCGCCGCAGCCCAGAAGGTCGAGCAGTCGAAGGCCGAGGCGCAGCAGGAGATCGAGCGCGCCCGCGGCCAGGCACAAGCGCAGCGACTTCGCGCGAGCTCGCTCACCGACCGCAATCTCCAGTTCGAGGCGCTCCAGATCCTCAAAGAGGCGCCGCCGCAGATCGTCTTCCTGCCCGCGGGCCAGGGCAACCTGCTCGATCCGTCGACGTTCCTCCGGTCGGCCGCGACGACGCCGTAAGCCCTCCTCGAGTGCTCTAGGCTCCCGACCGTGCGGATGCCGAACTCACTGGACGCGCTTCGCGAGCCGAGTTTCGCGCGGTATCTGGCAGCCGTCTCCATCTCGACGCTCGGCTCGGGGATGGCGGTCGTCGCCCTCGCGTTCGCCGTCCTCGACCTCGGCGGCGCGACCGACCTGGGAATCGTGCTGCTCGCACGAGAGATCCCGGTCGTCGTGTTCCTGCTGCTCGGCGGGGTCTACGCCGACCGCCTGTCGCGGCGCTATATCCTCGTCGGCAGCGACCTCGTCAAGTGCGCCGCCCAGGCGGCCACGGCCGCACTCTTCTTCTCCGGGGCGGCGAGCGTCTGGAGCGTGGCGCTTCTCCAGACGGTGTTCGGTGTCTCGGTCGCCTTCTCCCGGCCGGCGACTCTCGGTCTCGTCCGCGAGGCGGTCAGCGACGAGCGGCTGCAGGAGGCGAACGCGTTCCTTCAGCTCTTCCGCAGCTCGCTCTCCGTTGCCGCACCGGCGCTTGGTGCCGTGATCGTCGCCGCCGCGAGCCCGGCCTGGGCGCTGGCGCTCGACTCGGGCACCTTCCTCGTGTCGGCTCTGCTCGTCGCGTCGATGCGGCTCGCGCCGGCGGCCCGGCTGGCCTCGGTGTCCGTCCTCGCTGATCTCCGTGACGGCTGGAGCGAGTTCGTCAGCCGGTCCTGGGTCGTGGCGATGGTCGCATCCTTCGGATTCTTCCAGTTGACCTTCTTCCCGGCCTATCTCGTTCTCGGGCCGCTTGTTGCGAAAGAGGAGCTCGGTGGGGCGGGGGCGTGGGGAACGATCCTCGCGCTCCAGGCTGCAGGATCCGTAGCCGGTGGCCTGGTCGCCCTGCGCGTGAGGTTCGACCGCCCGCTGGTCGCCTCGGCGCTTCTCGTCGTGTCCGCCGGCGTGCTCCTCGCCACGCTGGCCGTGCCCCTGCCGCTCGTGCTGATCGCCGCCGTCGGATTCATGGCCGGGGTGGGCTTCTCCGTCGGTGAGACGCTTTGGTACACCGCGCTCCAGCGGAACGTCCCGGAGCACGCGATCTCGCGGATCAGCTCGTTCGACTGGCTCGGTTCCGTCGCGCTCAACCCGATCGGGTACGCGCTCATCGGTCCGCTCGCTGCGTTGGCCGGAGTTGCCGAGACGCTCGCCGTCGCCGCCGCGCTGAACATCGCCATCAGCCTGACGGTCGTTCTTCTCCCATCCGTGCGCGGCGTGCGCAACGACGGACCTCGTCCCGCAGCCGAGGCGGCGACCGGCTAGAACTGGTGCGGCCTCCTCGACGGAGCAGGGTTAGGATCACGCCCGCATGGCCGCTCCAGACCGAAATCTCGCCCTCGAGCTCGTCCGGGTAACCGAGGCGGCCGCGCTCGCGGCCTCGGGTTGGGTCGGTCGAGGCGAGAAGGAGAAGGCCGACGCGGCCGCGGTCGACGCGATGCGGCTCGTGCTCGACACGGTGCGGATGCACGGCGTCGTCGTGATCGGCGAGGGCGAGAAGGACGAGGCGCCCATGCTCTTCAACGGCGAGGAGGTCGGCGACGGAAGCGGCCCGGAGGTGGACGTCGCCGTCGATCCGCTCGAGGGAACGCGGCTGACGGCGCTCGGCCAGCCGAACGCGATCGCGGTGATCGCGGTCGCCGAGCGCGGAACGATGTTCGATCCCGGCGCCGCCTTCTACATGGACAAGATCGCCGTCGGGCTCGAGGCGGCGGACGCGATCGACATCAATGCGTCGCCGACCGAGAACGTCCGCGCGGTGGCGAGGGCGAAGGGGCTCGACGTGAGCGAGCTGACCGTCGTCGTGCTCGAGCGCGAGCGCCACGCGGAGTTGATCGGCGAGCTGCGTCGGTCGGGCGCGCGCGTCAACCTGATCCGCGACGGCGACGTGGCCCCCTCGATCGCGGCCGCTCAGGCGTTCGCAGGCGTCGATGTCCTGATGGGGATCGGCGGCACGCCCGAGGGCGTGATCTCCGCCGCTGCGATCAAGTGCCTGCGCGGAGCGATCCAGGGCAAGCTCTGGCCGCGCTCTGACGAGGAACGACAGGCGCTCGTCGACGCGGGCGTCGATGTCGATCGCGTCCTCACAACCGATGATCTCGTTGCCGGCGACGACGTCTTCGTCGCGGCGACCGGCGTCACGAGCGGCGTCTTCCTGCGCGGCGTTCGGGTCAGCGCGTCGGGCGCCGAGACCGAGTCGATCGTGATGCGCTCCCGCTCCGGCACGGTACGTCGAATCGCCGCCTACCACCCCTCCACCAAGGTCCGGGAACTGATGAAAGGACAGCGAAATGGCACCAGCTGATCTGCACGAGACCGCGAAGGAGCTCGTCGCGGACGACCGCGGCATCCTCGCGGCCGACGAGAGCTCCGGCACGATCAAGAAGCGCTTCGACACGATCGAGCTCGAGTCGACGGAGGAGAACCGGCGCGCCTACCGCGAGCTTCTCTTCACGACGCCGCGCCTCGAGGAGTCCGTCAGCGGCGTCATCCTCTACGACGAGACGCTCCGCCAGTCCTCGGCCGACGGGACGCCCTTCGCCGAGCTGCTGGCCAGCCGCGGGATCGTCCCCGGGATCAAGGTCGACACCGGTGCGAAGGCGCTCGCCGGCGCGCCCGGAGAGACGGTAACGGAGGGGCTCGACGGCCTGCGCGAGCGGCTACAGGAGTACCGCGGCCTCGGCGCTCGCTTTGCGAAGTGGCGCGCGGTGATCACGATCGGCGACGGGGTCCCGACCGCGTACTGCATCGAGGCGAACGCGCACGCCCTCGCCCGCTATGCGGCGCTCTGCCAGGAGCAGGGGCTCGTCCCGATCGTCGAGCCGGAGGTGCTGATGGACGCCGACAACGACATCGAGACCTGCTACCGGGCGACGAAGCGGACGCTGCACAAGGTCTTCGACGAGCTCTATCACCAGCGCGTCGACCTGACCGGGATCCTGCTGAAGCCGAACATGGTCATCTCCGGCAAGGGCTCGTCCACGCAGGCAAGCGCGGAGGAGGTTGCCGAGTGGACGATCCGCTGCTTCCGCGGGACCGTTCCCGCTGCCGTCCCGGGGATCGTCTTCCTCTCCGGGGGCCAGTCCGACGAGCAGGCAAGCGCGAATCTGAACGCGATCAACTCGCGCGGCGAGCAGCCATGGGTGCTCTCGTTCTCGTACGGCCGCGCACTCCAGGCGCCGGCGCTCGCAGCGTGGGGAGGTAAGAGCGAGAACGTCGAGGCGGGCCAGTCGTTCCTCGCGCTCCGCGCCCGCTGCAACAGCGCTGCGGTCGCGGGGCGCTATTCCGCCGAGATGGAGGAGCTCAGCCGCTCCTCGTAGCGCACATCAGCTCTCCGGCGCCATGGTACGCAGGCCGGCGAGCCTGGCCGCCGCCGCCTGCCGCTCGTCGTAGCTGACGAATGCGTCGAGCGGCATGAGATCGACGGCCGCGGCGACGTGGATCGCGTCGAGCGCTCGAAGCGCCGGCTCTGCGAGCGCCCCGGCGACAGCCAGCAGGCCGCGGTCGAGTGGGAGCAGTCCGAGTGTGTCGAGGACGTCGCCGGCACGCGCGAGCAGATCGTGGAGCGATAGGCGAGGGTCGGTGGCTGCCGCGCGATGCATGGCTCGGGGAACCTCGGTGAGCACGAGCTCGCAGGAGACGAGCTCGGCGTCGGCAACGAATGCTCGGAGCGCTGAGCTTTCGGGTTCGTCCCGGATCAGCTTTACGAGCGCCGAGGCGTCTGCGTAGAAGAGCGCCGAGCTCAGCGCTCGCCGCGGATCTCGTCGAGCGCGCGGCTGAGCGCGTACGGGTCGCCCTCGAGCGGGAGCGGCTCGGGCAGTCCGCGACGGCTCGGTCGCGACACCCGTCCTGCGGCGAGTAGCCTGTCGAGCCCACCGCCCGTCGTTGGAGGAGGCCCGAGCTCGGCGACCGGACGATTTCGATCGGTGACGACGAGCCGTTCGCCGCGCTCGACCCGCCGCAGGTAGATGCTGAGGTTCTGGCGCAGCTCGGCGACGCCGACCGTCGTCTTCATGTACATAAAAGTAGCAGAACGAGCTGCTTCGAAGAGCGGCGCTGCCCCGCGGGTCAGCGCGAGGAGCGACGCCGAGCTCGGCCGACCTCTTTCTCGACGAGCACGGAGACCTGGGTCGCGACCCGGCCTTCCTCGGTCTCGACCGGGATCAGCTTCACAGGAAGCCCGGCGCAGCGGCCGACGGGGGCCTCGCCGGGGAGAAAGCCGGCGCGGTTGACGGCGATCCGCTCGCCTTCCGCGGTACGGATGAAGCCGTAGTCCTTCTCCTCGTTGAAGAAGAGCATCTTTCCTTCCACGTCTGTCTCCCTCTGTCGCGAGCCCGTTGTGACACCTGTGGTGGGCACGAGCCGGCTATCGTGCCGGGCCTTCTGGGGACATTCTAGCCGTGTTCGGCGTCGGTCTCTCGGCATCGAGCGGTGGCTCGGTCGCGGGGCGGGGAGCGGGAACGGCACCGCGAAGGATCTGGGCGGCCGCTGTGCGTCGCCGTCCGCGCCGGCACCCCTCTGCCGTCAGTCCCAAGGCGCGAGCAACTGCAAGCGAGCCGCCCAGAGCTCTGTCTCGACGAGAGCCGCCGGCGGAAGGGCCGCGGACAATCGCGACCCAACGCGAACGGGCCTCATCAGACGAGCATTCGTCGCGAACCGCTCAACGGTTCGGCCGGTGGCGCGAGGCTCAGACGACCTTCGCGACCAGAGATGGATGGTTCGGCGCAGGCGCCGACCTTGATCCGACCGAGGAGGACGAGATGGCCGATCAGGCGCCGAACATCTTCCCGTTCATGCGCTTCACCGACGCGGAGACCGCCCTCGAATGGCTCTCACGGGCGTTCGGATTCGAACAACGCGTCGTGTACCGCGACGACGAGGGCGCCGTCAACCATGCCGAGATGTCGCTCGGCCCGGGTACCATCGTGTTCGGCCCGGGCGATCCGGCGTCACAGGGCGTCTACGTCGCCGTCGACAACGCGGACGCGCACTACGAGCGCGCGAAGGCGGCCGGAGCTGAGATCACGAGGGAGATCGAGGACACGGACTACGGCTCGCGCGAGTACTCGGCGCGCGACCTCGAAGGGCACGAGTGGAGTTTCGGCACGTACCTGCCTGAAGCAAGGGCGTGACCGATCCGAGACGCCGCTGATGGTTTCCCGCGCACGAGCGCGGCTCCTCGCGCTCGCGTTGCCGGAGGCGGTTGAGCGGGATCACCATGGGCTGCCGTCCTTCCGTGTCGGCGACAGGATCTTCGCCACCCAGTGGGACGACGACCACATGAACGTGATGCTCGACGAAGACGGCATCCTCACCGCAGTCCACCACGAGCCCGAGACGTGTGAGCAGGTCTGGTGGGGCAAGCGGCTCGCGAGACTTCGAATCTACGGTCTCCTTAGCGGCGTCGATTGCAGTTAGCAACACAACCGGCCACGCTCGTCAGTGATCGTCCGACACGGCCC
>JANDLU010000060.1 GCA_024330215.1 Candidatus Gaiellasilicea maunaloa | reverse complement strand
CTCGGCGATGTCGTCGGCGTCGACGAACGGCTCGGGCGTGTCTCCGGCCGGAAGCACAACCTCGTTGCTCTCGACCTGTTCCCGCCAGTAGTCCTCGCTGAAGTTCTGGGCGAACCAGGTCGAACGCAAGACCGTCAGCTCGGCGCCGGAGTCGCGCACCGCCCGCTCCCCGCGCTCGGCCTCTTCCTCACCGCGCCCAGACAACAGAACCAGACGCGGAACGCCGCTCTCCACGGCCAGTTCGGCGAACCAGCCCAGCGTCTCTGCGGCGCCGGGAATCGCGTCCCAGTAATGGGAGACGTAGGCCGATCCGACCCCTTCCAGAACCGGCTCCCAGGTCGAGCGGTCCTCCCAATCGAAACGAGGCTCGCCCGAGCGCGAGCTGACGCGAACAGGCAGACCCCGTGCGGTGAGGCGCTCCACCACTCGGCGGCCGGTCTTGCCGGTGCCGCCAAGTACCAGTGCGGGTCTTTGTCTCGTCCTGTCGTTCATGGGTTCTCCAGTGGTTGATCGCGGATTGGGCGGGAAGTCTCCTTGTCGTGTCGAAATCGGTCACGCGGCCTCGTCGGCCGGCGCCGGCCGCGGGACACGGCTGCGATCGAGCCGCGGCAGCAGCCTGTCCAGCCAGGCGGGAATCCACCAGTTGGCCCGGCCGAAGAGCTGCATCAGCGCGGGCACGAGCACCATCCGGACAACGGTGGCGTCGAGGAGGATCGCCGTCGCCATGCCGATTCCCATCAGCTTGAGGAAGATCTCGTCGCTGACGGCGAGGGCGAGGAAGACGGCGACCATGATCGCTGCGGCGGCGGTGATCACGCGGGCGGTCTTGGCGAGCCCGTCGGCGACGGCGCGTCCGGTCTGGCTGTGGCTGAGGTACTCCTCGCGGATCCGTGAGAGCAGGAAGACCTCGTAGTCCATCGAGAGGCCGAAGAGGACGGCGAACATCATCACCGGCATGAACGGCGGCACGGGCGTGTCGCCGTCGATGCCGAGCAGCTGGCCGAACCAGCCGCCCTCGGCTGCGAGTGCGAGGACGCCGTAGGCGGCCCCGACCGCGAGCAGGTTCATCACGCCGGCCTTGAGCGCGATCAGCGGTGAGCGGAAGACGGCGAGCAGGAACAGGAACGAGAGCCCGACGACCGCGGCGATCAGCAGCGGGAGGCGGCCGCCGACAAGATCGCTCTGGTCGACGACCGAGGCGGTCAAGCCGCCGACGTGGACGTCGAGACCTCCGCTCACGACCTGCGGAACGACGTCGTCGCGCAGACGGTGCACGAGGTCGGTCGTCGCCGGATCCTGTGGCGAGCTCGCCGGCACGACTGTCAGGAGCGCGGCGTCTCTGGCTTCGTTGAGCCTCGGCTCGCTCACGAAAGCGACGCCGGGATCGGAGCGCAACTGCTCGGCGAGCACGGCAAGCTTCTGGTCTGCGCCGGCCGCCGGCAGGTCGGCGGCAAGCAGGAGCGGCCCATTCGCGCCGGGGCCGAACCCGGCACTGACGAGCTGGTACGCGGCCCGCGTCGTCGTGCCGACCTGGTCGTTGCCCGCATCGGGGAAGCCGAAGCGCAACCCGAGCGCAGGAGCGGCGAGGGTGACGAGCACGACCGACCCAAGGATCGCGGCCGGCCAGACTCGGCGCTGAATCAGGTGGCTCCAGCGGCCGGCCAGCGTCTCGCCGCCTGTGGCCGCGACCCGCCCGAAGCCAGGAACGTGCAGGCGGTTGACGCGGTGGCCGGCGAAGGCCAGCAGCGCCGGCAGCAGCGTCACCGAAGCCGCCATCGCGATCAGGACGGCGAGGCTCACCGAGATGGCGACGCCGTAGAGGAAGGACACGCCCAGCAGGAACAGGCCGAGGAAGGAGATGACGACCGTCGTCCCAGCAACGAGGACGCTGCGCCCGGCCGTCGTCACGCTCTCGACTACCGCCGCGCGGGGGTCGCTGCCCGCAGCGAGTGCGGAGCGAAAGCGGGTCAGGATCAGCAGTGCGTAGTCGATCCCGACGCCGATCCCGACGACGCCTGCGATCGCCGTGGCAAAGCCGGGCACGTCCATGACCGCGGCCAGGACACCGATCAGCAAGACAGAGAGCCCCAGCCCGAAGAGCGCGATCACGATCGGCAACCCGACCGCGACGACCGAGCCAAAGGCGATCAGGAGGATCAGCGCCGCGGCGATCAGACCGACGAATTCGGGACTGCCGCCCTCCTGTGAGTTCCGGATCACCGGGCCGCCGAGCTCGATCCGGAGGCCATCGCCCTTCGCGACCTCGGCCATCTCGATCAGGCTCGTACCCGTCTCGGCCGGCACGTCCAGCCCGGAACGGTCGAGCTCGAGCCGGGCGAGGGCGATCGTGCCGTCGCGCGAGACGCGCGGCGGCTGGGCACCCGCGATGCCCTCGAAGCTCTCTGCCTTCTCCAGGAAGCGCTCGACGCGTCCGAGGACGGCCGGGTCGCGAGCACCGGCGGCCGCTTGCCAGACGACCTCGATCGTGTCGCCCGAGGTGCCGGGGAAGGACTCGGCGACGAGGTTCGCCGCTGCTTGCGACTCCGAGCCGGCCGTCGCGAACTCGGCGGAGAACTCCCCGGCGAGGCGAGGGGCGACGGCGACGGTGGCGGCCAGGACGGCGATCCACGCCAGTAGCACGCGGCCGCGGCGGCGGTAGGCGAGGTCGGCGATGCGGGCGAGGCGCCCGGAGACTCGAGGTGTGCCTGGATTCGTCATGCCCGTCACGCTACGAGCGCGACCGTTCCGGCACGACACCCCCGGGGAGGAACCTCGGCGTTCCTTCGGAAGGATTTCGGCGTCCCCCCAGGGTGGGATGGGGATCCCCCTCGAGGGAGACTCGCTGCGCAACGCAGACGGTTACCCTCGCAGCGTGATCCGCAAGGAGCTTCTCGCCGACGCCGGCACCGCCGCAGGCGTGCTCGCGGTCTCGCTTGCGATTCTCGGCGCCGGCGGCTCCGAGGGGGATGCTCGCAGCCTCGACGCGCTCGGCGTCGCGCTCGCCGCGCTCGCCGCGCTCGCCGCGCTCCCACTCCTCGCGCGACGCCGCGCCCCGCTCGCCGTGTTCGCGCTCACAGCCGCAGCCAGCGCCGCCCTGGCCGGGCTCCACTATCCGCCGGGGCCGCCGCTCGGGCCCACTGTTGCCCTCTTCTTCGTCGGCCTCGACCCGGCCGCGACACGCGCTCGCCCTCGGCTGACCGCCGCCACCGTCGCCAGCTTCTTCGCCCTCCACGTCACGGCCGCCGGGCTCGCGCAGGACGAGTTCCCGCTCGTGCCGCTGCTCGCCGGAGCGCTCGTCTGGGGCGGCGCCTGGGTCATCGGCGACCGGATCCGGCAACGGCACGAGCGCATGGCCGAGCTGGAGGAACGCGCGCTGCGGGCCGAGCGCGAGACCGAACGCGAGCGCCGCCTCGCGGCCGCCGAGGAGCGCACCCGGATCGCCCGCGACCTCCACGACTCCGCCGGCCATGCGATCAACGTCATTCTCGTCCAAGCCGGCGCCGCACGCCTGCTGCAAGAGCAGGATCCGACGAGAACGCGAGCCGCACTCGAGACGATCGAGGAGGTCGCCCGCGAGACGCTGGGCGAGATCGACCAGCTCGTGCGCGCGCTGCGCGAGGACGGCAAAGCCGACGACGGGGAGGTGGAGCCGCCTCCGGGCCTCGCGGCGCTCGACACGCTCGTCGAGCGCCACCACGCCTCGGGACTCGCCATCACGGTCCGCGTCGATGGCGCTCGCCGCCAGCTCGCTCCCGGCATCGACCGGGCCGCCTATCGAATCATTCAAGAGGCGCTGACCAATTCCGCCCGGCACGGCGACGGGAGCGCAGACGTCGAGCTCGCCTTCGGCCGGCAGGCGCTCGAGCTCGCCGTCACCAACCCGACGTCGCGCGGCGCCGCTCCAACGGACGGACACGGCATCGTCGGCATGCGCGAACGAACGGCCCTGCTCGGAGGCGACTTCGAGACGAGCCTCGACCACGGCGTCTTCCGCGTGCGAGCGCACCTGCCCTACAGCGGCGGCGAACGGCAGCGCCCGTGACGCCGGTACGCGTCCTGCTCGTCGATGACGACGACCTCATGCGCGCCGGCATCACCGCGGTGCTCTCATGCGACGCGACGATCGAGGTGATCGGCGAGGCACCCGACGGGCGCGTCGCGGTCGAGCGCGCGATCGCCCTTCGACCGGACGTCATCCTCATGGACGTGCGCATGCCCGGCCTCGACGGGATCGCCGCCACGCGCGAGGTGCTCGGCGTCTCCCCCGACGTGAAGGTCGTCATCCTCACGACCTTCGAGCAGGACGACTACATCTTCGGCGCGCTCAGCGCCGGCGCATCGGGCTTCCTGCTCAAGCGCACAAGACCGGAGGAACTGATCGCCGCGATCCACACCATTGCGGCCGGCGAGTCGCTCCTCTCCCCCTCGGTCACCCGCACGGTGATCCAGCGGATGGCACAACAGCCCGCGCCCGACGCCTCCTCCGAAGCACGCCTCGACGAGCTCACCCCACGCGAGCGCGAAGTGCTCGAGCTGATCGCCCGCGGGCTCTCGAACGGCCAGATCGCCGCCGCGCTCGTCGTCGAGGAATCGACGGTCAAGACCCACGTCAAGCACATCCTCAGAAAGCTCCGGCTACGAGACCGCGTCCACGCAGTCATATTCGCCTACGAGAGCGGCCTGAGCCGGCCCATCCCGTGATGATGTTCGGGCAGCACAAGGGCAGCAAACGCTCGAAATCGAGCCTACGCAATCGTGCAGAAAGCAGCGTGGACCGTGCGCAGACCCGCATGCATAGAGCGATAGCGCGTCCATCGTCGCCGATCGTCGTTTCGCAGTAACAATGATCAGAACGGGACACGCGCGGAGCCGTCGTCGGCGCCGAAGCCGACGCGAACCTGCCCGGCTTTTGACGTTTTACCGGATCCAACGGAAGCTGCGGGTTGTTTTGTCACTTGGCCTCCGGCGTGTCATCGGCCCTGCCCGGCGTCCGGTTCGTATCATCCAGGGGCACGGGAGCCGATTTCGCCGACGGCAGCGAGGTGGTGCCGGTGCCGGCGAGGCAAACGGCACGAGGAGCAAATCAGCCGGGGCAGTCACGAGCGTGAGCCGCTTCAGCCTCAGCGCGTTGACGGCGACGATGACGCTCGAGCCCGACATCGAGATCGCCGCGATCTCCGGGCGCCAACGTCAGGCCCCAAGGCTCGAAGACCCCTGCGGCGATCGGAAGCGCAAGCGAGTTGTAGCCGATCGCCGCCTTCCTCATCCACAGCGGAGCCGTCCTATCCGGAGTCCGCGGCGAGTGCGGTCCGGATGTCGTGGAGCAAGTTCTCTTCGTTCAGGTCGGCGCCCGAATGCAGCGTCGCGACCCAAGTTCCGCCGCGGTCATAGATGCGAAGCGGTGCCGAGTGGAGGCTGTCCTGGCCGCTGTCGAGAGACGGCAGGATCTGGAGCGCCGTCCAGATCGGACGGAGCTGCTCCTCGCTTCCGACCAGGTAGTCGAGTCGCCCGACCGCACGCCGCTTGCTGAGGAACTGGCGGACTGCGGTCGGGGTGTCTTCCGCCGGGTCGCCGCTGATCGCGAGCGCCCGCACCTGCTTCCGCTCGGCCGGGGTCAGTCGGTCGATCGTGCCGGCGATAACGGAGGCGAGAATCGGACAGACGTCAGTGCATTGCGCGTCGAGGATCGTCAGCAGCACGACGTCGCCTGCGAGGGTCGCTGAGTCGACTCGACCACCGCGATAGCTCGTCAGTTCGAACGGCGGGAGCTTGAACACGGCGGGCGGCTCGCTACCATGGTACGGCCCGGTGCCGGACGGAGCGGCACGGTCGGCGAAGCGTGCGGCGAAGCCGACGGCACCGACCACGAGCAGGGCGACGAGCAGAGCGGCCAGCAGAACGAGCAAGTTCCGGCGGCGCGGGTTCTTCGGGTTTTCCGCAGCGGAGGTCATCCGGTTCTCCGACTCGCTTCAAGGCTGTTGACCGCTTGCGCAGGAGCGCTCAAAGCATCGGAGGCAAGGCGAAGAGCACGCCGAGGATGACGGCGATCGCACTCGCGCTCAGCAGAGTCTTCAAGACCGCGGCTCTACTCAGGTTGGGCGAGTGGACGAAGTCGCCGGGGCGGAGCAGCGCCGCGACCCGCTCGTCGTTCGTTGACTCGAGTGCGAGGCTGGGAACGGTCAGATGACGTGGGGTCTCGATGAACTTGAGCAGTCCGCCGGCCAGCGCTCGCCGGCCCCAGGACGCCACGGCGGCGCGGTCTGCTGCTAGCTCGGTGGCCGCGTGTACATGGCGGGCGAAGTCGCGCACGAGCGGGAAGATGACGAACGTCGCGCTCGCGATCTCGGCGACGAGAAGTCGCAGCGGGTCTCGCCGGCTGACGTGGGTTGCCTCGTGAGCCAACACCGCGCGGAGTTCAGCCGGCGTCAGCGCCTCGACCGCCCCCTGGCTGAGGAGCACTCGCGGGCGGGCCAGTCCGTACGTCAGCGCGATCAGCTCGTCAGAGGCGACGACGTCAACCCGGCCTGCCAGCCCTGTCGCGTTGGCGGCCGCCTGCAGTTTGGAAACCTGGCCAACGCGGGGGTGGAGTCGATGCAGCATTCGCCTTGTCCGCCATTGCGTCCGCGCTCCGTGTGCGAGGCCGGCCAGTGCGAGCAGAAACGGGAGTGAGAGCAGCGCGATCGAGATGACGCCGCCGGTGACCTGCGCGAAGCCGGTGCACGCCTCAAGCAGGACGCCGGCCGCGTGTGCCGGCGCTCCCCGCTCGACTGCGATCGCGAAGAAGGCGACGACTGCGACGGTCGCCGTCGCAGTAGCGAGGCCGAAGACAGCGAACGGCGCCATGCCGAAGCAACGCTGGGCAGCCTTCATCGGTTTTCGGGCTCTTCTTCGACGAGGCTGCGCAGCTGTCCGAGCATTGCCGGATCGAGGCGCGCCCGCGCGACGAACTGGGTGACCGCGATCGAGCCGAAGCGGCCGACGAGCGCCTCGACAACGCGGTCGGCGGCAGCAGGGTCGTCGCTGCGAAGGATCCTGTAGACGCCGACCTTGCCCCTGAGGTCGCGCTCGAGAACGCCGCGCTCGACCAGACGACTGAGCACGGTCTGGACCGTCGTGTAGGCGACCGGATGGTCGTCGGACAACTGCTCGTGGATGTCGCGGACGGTGCTCTCGCCTCGGGCGCGGACCAGTTCGAGCACCCGGCTCTGTAGCTCGCCGTGGTCCCAGCGCCGCCGCGGATGATCGCTCCTCATCACGGGCCAGACTACTACAACACGTAGTTTGCTACTACGTTTTGTAGTACCCTCGCCCGATGGCAAAGAAACGGCGTTCATCACGTTCAGCGGCCAAGCAGCGGCAGAGCCAGGCCCGTCGGGCACCCGTCAGCCCGAAGCCGAAGCGCGCACCCATGCGGAGGGAGCCGGCGGCGATCAATGCGCCGTCCGTCTCGTCCATGCGTTCGCGGCTGATCGTCGCCGGCTCGCTTGCCGGGTTCGCTGCCCTCGTCATTGCGGGGCTGATCGCCCGCCCGAGCGAAGGCAGTCTCGACGGCGGGACGAACCTGCTGCTCGTGATTGTGACCGGCATCACCGCCGGTGGGCTGTCGTGTCTAGCCGTCCAGGGCGGCCTGCTCGCGACCGCCGTTGCCCAGCGCGAAGAGCTGCAGATTCGAGACCGCCTGCAGCAAGAGGCAGCGCTCAGGCACAACGCGGCGCCGATCCTCTGGTTCCTCGGCGCCAAGCTGGTCGCCTACACCGCACTTGGCGGCCTCCTTGGCGGCCTGGGCTCGCTGCTGCAGCCGAACGCGACCGCGCAGGGAGCGATTCAGCTTGCGGTGGCGTTGTTCATGGTCGCGACCGCGCTCCACCTGCTCAACGTTCACCCCATCTTCCGCTTCGTCGTCATCCAACCGCCGCGCTTCATCACGCGGCGCATTCGCAACCGCGCCAAGAGCAATGACGCCTTCGCGCCGGCGATCCTCGGGGCGGCGACGGTCTTTCTGCCTTGCGGAGTCACGCAGGCGATGGAGCTGCTGGCGATCCAATCCGGCAGCCCGGCGCTCGGTGCGGCGATCATGTTCGCGTTCGTTCTCGGCACTTCGCCGATCTTCTTCCTGCTCGGCTACTTCGCGACCACCCTCGGCGAGACGATGCGCGCGCGCTTCTTCAAGCTGGCGGCGATCCCGATCCTCATCCTCGGGCTGATGTCCTTCAACGCAGCGATGACACTGCTCGGAACGCGCGTTACCTTCGACGCGGCCAGGGAAGCGTTGGCCTCAGGCGGCGGGCCGGCGACGCCGGCGGTCGTCGCCTCGGACGGGATTCAGGAGGTGCGGATCAAGGCCGGGGGCGGCGGTGAAGGATCCCGACTGGTCGCTCCATGACTGGGAGAACGCAGCCAGTGCGTTCTGATTCCGGTGAACGCGCGCCCAGGCGTTCCCGGCACCACCGAGGCCCTCGTTACGACGTCGCGGTAATCGTGATGCCGCCGCGCACTTTCTGTTTCAGGGTGACGCGAACCTTGTCGTGCGGGATCTCGAGGACCTCGGCGATGTCGTCGCGAATCCGGACCGCCAGGGCTTCACAGAAGCCCGCCTCGTTGCGGAACCGGTTCAGGTAGAGCTTGAGCGACTTCGACTCGATGCAGAGGCCTTGCGGCCAGAACTCGATCGTCACGACATACAGGTCGGGCTGCCCGGTGACGGGGCAAACGGCCGTCAGCTCGTCGCTCGTCATCTCGACGTTCGACACGCCAGGGTTCGCGAAGGTCTCCAGTCCGGCGTACTGATCGGGGCCGGGATTGCCGAGCGCGACGAACTCGGTAGAGCGCGGCGTTGGATCCATCGGTCGTACTCTAGGCACATGTCGCATCGACGAGCGCCCGACGGCGATGCGCGGCGCGTCTATCTCGCCGGTCCACCCTTCGCCAACGAGTACCGGCAGCGTGCCAGCGAGCTTCTCCGCCAACTCGGGTGCGAACCAGTTGACCCGATGCGACGCGACTTCCGGGGGAAGACCGCGACCCACGAAGCGGAGATCGTTGAGGGCGATCTGGCCGACATCGACTCCTGTGCCGCCGTACTTGCGGCGTTCACGTCTCCCGACGAGGGGACCGCGATGGAAGCCTGGTACGCGCACAGCCGTGGAACGCTGGTCGTTGCTTACACCGGCGGATCGCCCCCACACCCGTGGACGGTCTACGTGGCCGACGCAGTCTGCGATGGACTAGAAGCAGCCGTCCAAACTCTCGTCGACACGATCTTGCGAGGCTCTTTCGCAGGCGACTCGCGGCCGAATCACGCCGTGTAGCCGGTCTCAACAAGTCGAGCGGCGTTTGCGCAGTTTCGTTGCTCGACCGCGCGTCGGGTCGCTCGGCTTTTGACGTTTCACCGGATCCAACGGAAGCTGCGGGTTGTGTCGCCACTTGACCTCCGGCGTGTCATCGGCCCTGTCCGGCGTCCGGTTCGTATCATCCAGGGGCACGGGAGCCGACTTCGCCGACGGCAGCGAGGTGGTGCCGGTGCCGGCGAGGCAAACGGCACGAGGAACAAATCAGCCGGGGCAGTCACGAGCGCTCACCGCATGTGCGCCTCGATCGCGGCGAAGGCGAAGTAGGCGACGATCGCACCGAGGAAGACGAGCGCGGCGCCGCCGAACGTCAGCGTGCTTTCGCCGGCGACCTCGACCCCCTTGACCATCGCGTCGAGCGCCAAGGAATACGAGCAGCCCGATTCGTGAGCGCGATCAGGAGCCGCAGCCGATTCGGGCTGATCCCGCGGACGAACGGGAGCCAGAGCATCCCGAGCAGCACGGAATGACGCCGACGTAGATCCGGAGCAGCGCCATCAAGCCGTAGAGGCCGGCGTCGGCGGTCGGCGTCTCGACCGCGACCTCGATGGCGTCACGCGCTTGTCGGCCGTGGCGTCCTGCGGTTCGCAACGCATGGCGCGTGCGAGGCCGCCTCCGAGTGACTCGATCGAGTTGTCGAAGCGGACGGAAAGCGGCCCCCCGAAGGGTTGCCGCTCGACGACCTCGAAGTGCGCGCCCGGGAAGATCCGACGCTCAGCGAGGTAGCGGAGCATCGCCGGTTCTGAGTCGGAGACCCGGACAAAGGTGCCGCTTGCACCTGGCTCGAGCGTCTCGAGCGCCACGGTCTCGCCCTCAGAGACCGTGCCCTCGGGGGTGGGGATCGGATCGCCGTGCGGGTCGTGGGTCGGCTGGCCGAGCCTCGCGGCGATCAGCGCAGCGAGCTCATCGGAGAGATGGTGCTCGAGAACCTCCGCCTCGTGGTCGACGCGGTCCCAGGGAACGCCGAGCGTCTCGACGAGAAAGAGCTCCAGGAGGCGGTGCTTTCGGATCACCTTGAGCGCGATCCGTTCGCCTGACTCGGTGAGCTGGACGCCGTGGTAGCGGGTGTGGTCGACGATCCCGAACGCGTTGAGCTTCTTGATCATGGCCGAGACCGAGCCTGCGGTTAGGCCGAGGCGCGTCGCCAGGGCAGTGGTCGTGACCGCGCCGTCTCGTCGGGCTTCGAGACCGTAGATCGCCTTGACGTAGTTCTCGACCGCGCTCGATAGTTCGTCGGTCTGCTCGGCGTGATCGGTGGCGGCGATCAAACGCTTATGAGGAGCCCGGTGACGTAAAGGACTGCTACGCCGGCGAGGATGCCGCCCACACTGGCGGGGTAGAGTGCCCGCCCGGCCCGATCGCGGATCGCGGGAACGAGCTGTACGATCACCTGGACGATCGCGCCAATCCCGATTCCGATCAGCAGGGCGACAAGCTCGGGATTGTAGGCCGAGGCGCCGATGAAGGCGCCGAGGATCGCCGGGGCACCGGCGATCAGCCCGAGTGCCCCTAAGCGCAGAAGGGACGGCCGACGCCGTTCGGCGAGTGGCGTCACGATCGCCAGCCCCTCAGTCGTGTTGTGCAGCGCGAAGCCGAACACGAGGAACGCGCCGAGCGCGAGCTCCCCGATCGCGTACGCGGCGCCGATCGCGAGCCCTTCGCCGAGGTTGTGCAAGCCGATTCCGATCGCGATCAGCAGCGAGAGCTGAAAGGCCCCGCCGCCCGCAGTCTTGACGCTCTGCCGACGATCGCGGAGGTAGCGATCGAGGGCGACGAGCGCGAAGTAGGCGACTGCCGCGCCGATGAACAGGAGCACAGTGCCGCCGAACGCGCCGGTGCTCTGCTCGGCGATCTCGGTGCCTTCGAGGTAGGCGTCGACGGCCAGGAAGCCGAGCAAACCGATTGTCCCAGCCATGAAGAAGCGGATCCAATGCTCGCGCACCCGCGCCAGGAAAGGTAGGAAAAGCATCCCCAGCAGGACGGGGATGACCCCCACGTAAACGCCCAGCAAGGCCATCAGCCCGTAGAAGCCGCCATCGGCTACGGGCGTCTCGACCGCCACCTCGATCTCGTGCTCGACGGTCGCGCCCGAGGACGTGAGGAACGTGACGAGAAGCGGCGAGCCGTCTTGCCAGGGGTAATCGAGCGTCAACGTCTGGCTGCCCAACCGGCCGACCTGCTCCGCATCGGCTGTGTAGTCGACGTAGGCGTCATTGACGAACACCTGGGCCACCTCGACCGCATCGGGACCGGCATTGCGAACCGTGAGCTCGATCTCCCCCGGACGCAACACGGTCCGCTCGACGGCGATGTCCTCCACGGGAGGCCCGCGGCGCTCGCCGAGCGTGTCCCCGCCGACGGTCAGCAAGGCAACGAGCGCGATGGCGATCAGCGCCAGTGGGATCAGCGCGAGCAGCCAGAGCGGCAGCCGCCGAGCCAGATTCGAGTCCCCCGGGTCGTCTTGTTCCTGAGGAGGGCTGTGCGCTTCCATCAGTCGACCTCGAAGAAGCCCATCCAGCCGAGCTCGGCGAACTCGGTTTTATGGGCGTGGAACATGACCTGGCCCGGGAACCGAAAGCGCAACTCGCAGATCCCGCGCTGGCCCTGCCCTAGCATCACGGTGTCGGTGAACTCGCTCGGCTCGAGCCGGGTGCCGGTGGGGTAGTAGTCGAAGAAGTGCCCGTGGATGTGGATCGAGTTGATCGGGTCGTACTCGAGGATGTTGACGAGGTAGATCCGAACGAGCTCCCCGCGCTTGACCTTGATCGGCTCGTTGACGTGGTGAAAGGCGACGGTGTTGACGGCGTAGACCTGGTTTCCCTCGGCGTCGAAGTTGGTGTTGAAGCCGTTCATCACCATCACCAGCTCGTCGGCCTCGGGGCGCCCCTGCCTCGGATCGATCACGAAGGCGCCGTACATCCCGCGCGCAATGTGCTCGGCCAACGGCCCGGCGTGGCAATGGTAGAGATGCAGGCCGAAGGGGTCGGCGTCGAACTCGTAGACCGTGCTCTTGCCGGGCTGGATCAGCCCGGCGCCGATCTCGGGCACCCCGTCCATCTCCGGCGGATGAAAGCCGTGGAAGTGCATCGTGTGGGGATGCGCGGAACCGTTGACGAACCGCACCCGCAGGCGCTCTCCTTCACGGCAGCGAAGCGTCGGCCCCGGCGCACGGCCGTTGAACGTCCACGCCGGATACTTCACCCCGGGGGCAACCTCGATCTCCTTGTCGGCGGCAACGACCACCCACTCGCGCAGCGTCCGTCCACTCGCCAGCCGCCGCGTTGTGCCCAAATCGAAGTCGCGCAGTAGATCGGTCGGGTTGAAGCCGTTCGCCCTGTGGTCAACGACATCGCCGCGCTTGAAGGTCGGCCCGTTCGCCCCGCCCCCGTGACTGCCCATGCCCCCAGCGGCGCCGCCGCCGTGCCCTCCCTGGCCGCCGGCGGCCGCAGCCTGGCCGTGGAGGTTCTGGTGAGGCAACACCTCATGGAGGAGCGGCAGCGCTGCGGCTGAAGCGCCTCCGGCCAAGAGTTGACGGCGACTAAATCTTTTCATGGCCGCATAAAAACATTTTTCTACGGATAACGCAAATATGAACGTTGCTTGCCTAACACCAGGGCAGGCAAGCGCGACGCCACCCAGACGAGTCCTCAGTAGGCCCAGACGAGCGACGGCCGGCCGGAAATCGGCCTCTGCCTAAGATCCGTTCGTCTTAGCTCCACGACGGCAAGCTGGACAGGCCGAACGAGCTAAACCGGCACAGCCGGTCCTAGTAGCCCTGCCTGCGTTTCCGAACGACCGCGGAGCGACGAAGCGCTGTTTCAGCTCGACGCTCTGTTGTTCATGATCTCACGGCACGCCATGCGTCTGAGATTTCTTCCTGGGACGTTAGGCCGTCTCGTGTCTCCGGCGAGCTGGCTTGCTGAGCCAGCTGCGGTCAATGGGGCGAGGACCGGCTGCGCGAAAGAGAAACAAGAGTTGGTGAGTTACGCGAAACCGATCTGGTTTCGACGTCGTATTGATCGTTACCGGCAAAGCGGAAGTCGAAGGGGGTTCGGAATGCGGGAGTCCAGTGCCTTCGGTCGTGGCGACGCTGCGTCGAATGGCGCGGGCGTCGGGGGGCGGGCGCTAACGCGGCGGATGGTGCTCGGCGCGGCGGCGGCGGCAGCTGGCGCGGCGGCGGCCGGTGTGTCGATGGCACTCCATAGTCCGTAGTCATCACGGGCATGGCGCGACAGTCGCCTGCCGGGCGGCGGTACAACATGAACGTGTATCCGGAAGTCCGCGTCTATGCAGATCCGTTCGAAGGGCTGACGGTCCAGCTCACCGAGCTGCGCGGTCTGATCAAGCTCGTCCCGCCGCTGATTGAGGCCGACCGGGAGCGGCGCTGGAAGGAGATCAGCGAGAGGCCCAGTGATGGGGAGGACGGTGACATTATCGACGTCTACGGAGCCGAAGCTGGCGCTGAAGAGGGGTGGGGCTTCGCGGATTTCGGTCGAACGATCCGTGTCGCGGCCGTCGTCTTCGCTTGGGCGGTCTTTCAGGACTACCTCGCGCGCGAACTCAGGCGGAGCTACCTGAGCTACGACCTGTCTGAATATTCCGCGCTGGCGGTGCTCGTCGAGGACGATGTGCGCAGCTGGGATCGCCGGTTCGAGCAGATCAAGAAGCGCTACAGGGACTTCGCGGGAATCGCGCTGAGCGAGCTGCCGAGCTGGTATCAGGTTCTGCACGCGCAGGAGCTGCGCAACGCTCTCGTGCACAACCAGGGCCAGTACACGCGGGCGTACCTCAAGACGAAGCTCGCCTATCGACCGACCAAGGAGGACCTTCACGGCTTCACTCCGCCGGCGGACGACGCCGGCCTCATCGATCACGAGGTCATTCCGCTGTCGCTCGCGTTGGCCGACGCGGTGATCACGCAGTTGCGCGCCGCTGCGACCGAGGCCCGCGAGGCGATCGACCAGGCGCGACACGCATAGGGTGCGCGGCGTGGATCCGAACGACAGTCCTGATCGCACGTGCCGTCGACCATGATGACCGTCAGGGGCTGCCCGTCGCGCCAGCGTGACCGTCACGCGCACATGGGCTCGCCCTCCGGGTCAGTGCCCAGTCCGTCTTGCTGCGTCACTACGACGTCCCGGCCGTCGTCTGTTCACCCACGGAACAGCGAAGCGCAACCGCTCGCTTAGCGCCAGATGCACGCGCACAGCAGTGAGATCACGTCGCGCCGCGCTGCCGCGATTCGTCCTTTCCGGTCGCCTGACGGTCGGCACGCGAGACGCTCGCAGCCAGGCGAAAGGAGCAGCGAGCTAGCGGCTGCGCCAAGTCGCTTCGATCACGCGGAAGCGATAGTGGCGTCCGTCAGGACTTCCGGACGTCACTGCGACGACTACGACGGCTTACCGTGTGCCTAGAACTGGAGGGTAAGCTTCTCCATCGTGTCGACGTCGCGCTTGGACTCCGGCGCGATGAACACGACGAGGTACAGCGGACTCTTTTGATCCGTGAACGGCACCGGCGTTTCGCGTCCAGCGTCGGAGCGTCGTAGAGGATCTTCTGGCTGCGCGAGAAGATGCCTATTTGCAGGGCTCGTCTTCCCGGTGCGCCAGTAGATGCGCCACCGGCGGGTTGAGTCGTGCTTCCCGCTGGGCGTTCGCCGACCCGGCCATCACGCCGCGCAGCCACGATGGCCACCTACCTGCACATTACGCGCCACGTCCGTGACGGCCATGAGGCCGCAAGCTCTTTCCGCGTCCGCCCGCCGCGTCCGGCCGTCATCCGCCCACCCATGGTAGAGTTCCGACTATGCCCCGCCTTACGCTTTCCACGCAGGCCGTCCTCGCCACGCTGCTGGAAGACCCGAGTCAGCCCCGTTACGGCCTGGAGGTCGCTCGCCAAGCTGGACTCCCCAGCGGTACGCTCTACCCGATCCTCGCTCGCCTCGAGGCTGCCGGCTGGGTCGAGAGCGCGTGGGAGGCTATCGATCCTGTAGCCGAAGGGCGTCGGCCGCGCCGCTACTACCGCCTCACCGGCGAGGGGGAGCAGGTCGCTCGCATCGCACTGCGCGACACGCTACGGAAGCTCACGCCAGGGGTGAGCGCGTCATGACGGCCTTGGATGGCTCGCACTGGCCGTCGCCGCCGCCCTTGTCGGCGTGCTCGTGAACGGGATCGTCGAGTGGTTCCCCTGGCTTGCCCGGCAACTCGTTCGCGGAGCGGCAAGCCTGCTTCAACCAGCGTGGCGAGCGAGGTACCGCGACGAGTGGCTCGCGGAGCTCGAGGCACTTCCGTCGGGAGGCGTCACTCGGCTTGTCTGGGCAATGGGAGTGCTTCTCGGCGCGCCACTTGTCAGGTTCGTACTCGACCGGGGCGAGGAGCTGGAACAGGCCCTCCCAATCCTTGCTCGCAACACCGTCGAAGGAATGACGCAGCTCCTTCGTAATCGCGCGGACGTCCTTGCCTCGCTCGAGGAAGTATTCACTCTCAGGGCTATGGAACACGACGAGAGCCAGCCGAGATTTGCTGGCCTGCCGGTCCAGGTCGACCAGTTCTACGTCGATTCGGTCGATGGCGTTTCGGACGTCGACGTTATGCAAGTCCTAGAGGTGGGAGACGGGACGTTCGACGTCGAAGTCATTCTCGATCTTGCGGCGAGCTTGGACGTGTACGTCCGCAAGTCCGAGGCATTCGCGTACGAGGGGGACGACATCCGCTTCAGCGATTACGACTGGAACGAAGGGTTCGCAGCGGGTTCGCTGAGCCGGAGGGTGGGCGCAAGCGCATGGGTGGTGTACGACCCTGCTGAGGAAATGTTCGTGTACGCGTCCGTCGGTTCCGTGTGGGATAGGGAGTACTAACGAGACTCCCAGGGCCGCGTCCACACCTGCGGCGCCGCACGATCCGGCTTTCTCTCGGCTGAGCGCGGGCGCGGCGGTGGAGGGGCCCGTTCAGCCGCCGCGCCTCCGCTTACCGCCAGAACGGACGCGATTCCCTCGATGGTCGACGTCGGTCACCCTCTGTGGCACCAGGCGTCAGGTCTTGCATCTCGACGAACCTATCGCTCTGTCACTGAATCGGCCTTAGATTGTTGGATTGCACGACCTGACCGGGTGTGTCGTTTCGGAACCTGCCGCGACCAGGCATTGCTTTGTCAGTACCCGTCGCGACCACATCGAACATGAGGAGCTTGAGGAGCTGATGGCTGAAAAGCCGAGTTCCGAGGAGCTGGTGCGTGCCGTGATGGCGATGAACGGGTGGGCCGAAGTTGAGATTGAGCGCGACGGCGACACGGTTCGTGTCTGCGGTATCAGAGACGTAGAGACACCGACAGGCGTTGCGGCGTCGGTCGTACCAGCGCTCGATCCCGATGTCTCGAATCTTGTTTTCGAAGGGCGCGGTCTTGGGCGCCGCCGAGTAGCCCGAGGCCCCGTCGTTCCGTTTCGTCGCGGCGCAGAGACAGGCGATCCAGCCGAGAACCACGCCGCCGCCCTCGAGGCGATGGCGACGTGGATGATCGACGGCAAGTCGCCGATCGCGCGGACCACGTTGCGCAAGGTCATCGCTCTCACCACGCTGGACGCGCTCAATCCATCGAAGCCGCAGGATGCCGCACTCGCTGCGCTCACGGCCATGGCTGATCTCGTCGAGAGACTTGCCACGCAGGGACTACTTCGCGATCGCGATGACCGCGCGCTTGCGGCGTGTGTCGATGACGCACTTAGATTGCGAAGGCGAAGCGCAACAGCTGATATTTCCCGCGACGAGCTACAGCCCGTCTGCGACGCGCTCGTGCGCCTGGCACCGGAGCGCGTGCCACCGCTGCGCACGACCTGGTGAGGTGCAGGAGCGCCGCTCGCGCCTCCCAAGCGCTGCGCGGCACCGAAAGAGAGAATCGCAGTGGTGATCACGTTCCTCCTCGGCTCCGGGATCTCGATCGCGGCGGGGATGCCCGGCGTCGGGCCGATGACGGACCAGGTGGTATCTGGCGAGAACGTGATCCGTTACGCCGGCACGTTCGCTGTCGTGGGCGACGATTCGCCGATCGAGCGGGTCGCCCAGGACGACCCGACCCTCGCGTTTGTGCGGCGGCTGCATGCTTTCACCGGCGACTTCTACAGGCATTTCGAGGTCGGCCACGAGGTCACTACGAGGACATCGCCTACGTCGCCGCGCAGCTCGACGACTGTCTGATGTTCGACTACGAGAACCCCGCGCTCCTGCCGCTCATCAAGCAGCTCGAGACGGAGCTCGGCGGTGCTGACCGACTGCGCGATCGCGCGCGCGAGGCGGTTGACTACGTGAGCGGCGTTGTTTGGGCGCGCCTTCGGCGCGCGCCCGCGCGCGTCGACCACCTCAGGTGCATCACCGACGCTTGCAAGGACCGCCCTGCCAGCGTGGTCAGCCTCAACCACGACGCCGTGCTCGAGCGGGCCCTACGCCACGACGGCGTCGCATTCAAGGACGGCTTCACGGTCCCAGTCAGCGGGGAGATTGACGCCTGGAGCAATGACTTCGACGCCGACGTCCAACTCTTCAAGCTACACGGGCCCGGCGCGGGGCGGACATGGAGAACACGCTCGAGAGCGTGCCCGAATGATCGCAGTCGAGTAGGTCGCTACTACGGGGAACGCCGCGAAGAGGCCGATCACCGCACAGATTCGTCAGACCGGCTGGCTAATCGCATCCGGGCGATCCGAAGGCCGTTCCGAACGGTCTTCGGATCCGGCTTTCTGAGCGGAGCGGCGTAGGAGTCGAACCTACCCACCGACGGGCTACGCCGGTTTGGCCGATTTTGAAGACCAGCCGGAACATGCCGATTTCCAGGCTTTTTCAATTCGGTGCGCCCGCCAGTGCGCCAGTCCGCCCTGCATCCTGCCCTCGGGCCCCGCCGATGCGCCTATCAGGACCTCGCGCTGCTCGACGGTATTGCCGGTCGCGGCCGGGTCGCGTGTTGATCCGGATCCGGGGATGACGCCTTCATTACGAGTGACGGACGAGGAGGGCATGCAGTCCCCGCCAGTCCCTCCAGGCCCTATGAGCAGGCCGCGGACGCGGTCTCCGAGGGACGGCGAGGAGCCACGGAACACGTAGCGGTGTTCGGCTGGTGTTCGTCGGCGTCGCCTGGAGTTAGCCGAGCGCAAGACCTCCCTCTCCCAGTGCGCTCCTCTGTCGCAGGTGCATAGAGCCTATCCCGCTTGGACCTCGGTGGTTGCCATCCGCCAGGTGATCAGTCCG
>JANDLU010000059.1 GCA_024330215.1 Candidatus Gaiellasilicea maunaloa | reverse complement strand
CCTGATCCACTTTTTGGACAGGCCCTTGGTGCGCTGCATGTAGTCGCGAGACGCCGCGTACAATCAACCGCCAGTGGCCCGCCTCGCCTCGACCGTGCTCGTGGTCGCGCTGCTCGCGGCCACCGCGACGGCGTTCGCGCTGACCCAGGGGCTGAAGCTCGAGGAGAGCACGATCTTCGGGACGGACGTCGACAAGATCTTCTCGCCGGTCTGCGACTGCGACAGCAACCGAGCCACGATCTCCTTCCGGCTGCGTCAGGCGGATCGCCTCGATGTCGCTCTCATCGACTCCGACGGAGAGGTCGTGGCGACGCCGGTCGAGGGCGAGCGGTTCGAGCGCGGCCGCGTCGAGATCCGCTGGGACGGGCTCGGCGCGGACGGGCAGCCGCTACCCGAGGGCGAGTACCGTCCGCGCGTGCGACTGCGGGAGGAGCGGCAGACGACCGTGCTGCCGAACCCGATCGAGATCGATCTGACTGCGCCGAGAATTGTGGGCACGGGGGTGACACCGCGCATCATCTCGCCGGACGGGGACCGGCGCTCGGATCGGCTGACTGTGACCTATCTGTTGAGCGAGCCCGCGCGGGCTCTGCTCATCGTCGACGGGACGAAGCGGGTCGAGACCCGTTTCCCACGCGAGCGCGACACGCTGGCGTGGTTCGGGCGTGTGGACGGGCGTTCGGTGCGTCCGGGCTCGTACCCCCTCGCGTTGCGCGCCGAGGACCCTGCCGGGAATCTCGGTGACGCCGTGCAGCTTGCGCCGGTGACGGTGCGTTACGTCTCCCTCGGGCGCGATCGGGTCGTGGCCACGGCGGGAACGCGGTTCGCGATCAGGGCCTCCTCGGACGCGAGGAGGCTCCGGTGGACGCTCGGGCGTCGCAGCGGCTTCGCCCGCCCTGGGACGTTGCGGCTCCGCGTGCCCCGCCAGAAGGGGCAATACACGTTGCGGGTGTCCGCGAACGGCCATTCGGCGAGCGCGGCCGTCTTCGTCCGGGAACCGTCGCGATGAGCGAGCTCGCCCGCCTCGCCGGCCCGCTGGCCTGTCTCGGGCTCGCGGTCCTGCTCGTCGCCTCGCGCCGGGAGCTACGACTCGCGGGCCTCGGCGCCTGGGCGGTAGGCGCAGCCGGCCTCGTCGCGTACCTCGCGCCGGAGGACCGGACCGCGTTGCTCGTGGCTGCTGCCGCGATCGGACTCGTAACTGCCGGCGCCGGCGCTGCGCTGCTTGTCCGCTGGCCCTGGGTGCTGCCGCTCGCAACGCTCGTGTGCGTTCCGATCCGGATCCCGCTCGAGCTCGGCGGCGAGGAGGCGAATCTGTTGCTGCCGCTCTATGCGGTCGTCGCCGCGCTCGCACTCGCTCTCGCGTGGCAGCTCGCGCGCGGCGACCTGCGGCCACGCGAGCTCGGGCCCCTGGCGCTTCCGCTCGCGGCCTTTGTCGCCTGGACGGGACTGTCGCTCCTCTGGACGGGCGATCTCCGCGAGGGGGCGATCTTCCTGCTCGCGTTCGTGCTCCCGTTCGGGTTGCTCGCGATCGGCTTCGCGCGGCTGCCCTGGAGCCGGACGGGGATGCTCGCGCTGTACGGCGGCCTGCTCACGACCGCACTCGCGTACGCGGGGATCGGCCTCTTCCAGTGGGTGACGCGCGATGTCTTCTGGAACCCGACCGTGATCGTCGGGAACGCCTACGCGCCGTTCTATCGCGTCAACTCGGTGTTCTATGACCCCTCGATCTACGGGCGCTACCTCGTGGTCGCGATCCTGGCGACGCTCGGCTTCGTCCTGCTCGGGTTGCGCGGGCGGCTGCTCGCAGGAGCGGTCGGCGCGGTCGCGGCGATCTGGCTCGGGCTGCTCTTCTCCTTCTCGCAGTCCAGCTTCGCCGCGCTCGTCGCCGGTGTGCTCGCGGCGGCGACAGTCGTCTGGCGCTGGCGTGCGGCGGCGACGGCGGGTCTCGTCGCGGCCCTTCTCCTCAGTGTCGGCTTCGCGACCCCGCAGGTGCGGACGAAGCTCCTGCAGGAGTCGCGGGCGGGACTGAACAACGCGACGAGCGGCCGGGCGAACCTCGTCACGAACGGGATCCGGATCGCCGCAGACCATCCGCTCGCCGGCGTCGGCGCCGGGAGCTTCAAGCGCGCGTACGCCGACCGGACGGGATTGAAGGGTCGCGAGCCGCGGAAGGCGGCATCGCACTCGACCCCGGTGACGGTGGCCGCCGAGACGGGGATCCCCGGGCTCCTGCTGCTCGGCTGGCTCGGAGCGGCGGCGCTCGGCTCGGCGCTGCTCGGCGCGCACCGGAACGATGCCGGGCGCGCCGCGCTCGCGGTGGGGCTTACGCTTGGCGCGATCGCCGTGCACAGCTTCTTCTACAACGCGCTCTTCGAGGATCCGATGACCTGGGGCCTGCTCGGTCTGGCTGCGCTGACGCTCGCGTCCCGGCGAGAGGAAACCGCTTGATCGAGGGCTGGAAGCGCGTGCTCGTGCTCGCGCCGCACACGGACGACGGCGAGTTCGGCTGCGGCGGGACGATGGCGCGGCTCGTCGAGGCGGGCGTCGAGGTCCACTACGTCGCCTTCTCGATCGCGACCCGCTCGCTCCCGGACGGGTTCGCCGCAGACACGCTCGCCCGCGAGGTGCGCGAGGCGACCGCCGAGCTCGGCCTCCCCGGGGGCCAGCTCCAGGTCCACGACTTCGACGTTCGCACCTTCCCCGACCGGCGCCAGGACATCCTCGAGCTGCTCGTCGAGCTCTGGGAGGAGCTGCGGCCCGACGCCGTCTTCCAGCCCTCGCACCACGACGTCCACCAGGATCACCAGACGATCGCGCACGAGGGTCTGCGGGCGTTCAAGCGGACGACGGTGCTCGGCTACGAGATCCCGTGGAACAACTTCGATTTCTCCTACGGCGCCTATCTGGCGCTCGACGAGGCCCACGTCGAGCGGAAGGTGGCGGCGCTGGCCCGCTACGCCTCGCAGCAACACCGGCGCTACGCGAACGCCGAGTACGTCTGGAACCTGGCGCGGGTGCACGGGATCAACGTCAATCGGGAGTACGCCGAGGTGTTTCAGGTCTACCGGATCGTGGCTTGAAGAAGAGGCGGCGACGGCGGTCGAACGCCGTTTCATGTGCGCTTGGGCTTGCCACCGGCGCACTTCTTCGCTTCCAGCCCGGATGCGGTGGCGTCGGCGGCTCGGCTGGAGTCGCTAGCGGGATGCCGCGACGACGTACGTGAACCGGTAGCGCAGGGCGAGTCCGGCCAGCGGGCCTGAGCGCTCGAGGGCGCGCAGCGCTGCGCCCGCCACGCGAGGCAGCTTCACTCGCTGCGGGGCGAAGAGCGGACGCACGTCGACGCTGGCGAAGCCGGCTGTGCCGAGTTCCTCGCGGATCGTCGCGAGCGGGTACTGGCGCGGGTTCAGGTCGAAGACGAGCTTGCCGGTCGTGTAGCCGGCGACGCGGCGGAAGAACGCGGCCCGGTCTCGGGAGTAGTAGATCGCGCGGAAGCAGAGCGTCGCCGTGACCGGCTCCGGCGGGACGTAGTCGTTCAGGTCGCCGACCTCGGCCTCGATTCCGTGCGCACGGGCCTGCGCGACCACCGCCGGGACGGAGTCGAGCCCGCGGTAGCCGATCCCGTACGGCGCGAGAAACTCGGCCAGGCGGCCGTCGGCGCAGGCGAGGTCGAGGACAGTGTCGCCGGGCTCGAGCCGCGTCCCGACCGAGACGACGAGCTCCGCGCGGCGGGCGAAGTACGCATCGACGTCCGCGTACTGGTCGTCGTCGCTCCAACGCGTCATAGCGCCCGCAGCCTCTCCGGATGCTTGCGTACGAACCGCAGCATCCCGCGCAGGTGCCAGAGCGTGTGCTTCGAGAGGAAGCGCTCGTCGATCACAGCCGCATAGTCGTGCGTGACGACCGCCGCCGGGACGAGCCAGCGCTCCCAGCCCGCCCGTGCGGCGCGGTAGGCGACATCGATGTCCTCGACGTAGTGGCGATAGCCGGGATCCCAGCCGCCGAGCTCCTCGAGCATCGTTCGCCGCATCAGGAGGCAGGCGCCGCCGAGCAGCCAGTCGCCCTGCACCGGCTCGGCCGGTCTCGTCCCGTAGTGGGAGGTCTGGTACTCGTACGGGGGTCTCAAGAGCCGCAGCGGCGTGCGGCGCCAGAGCGTGCCCAGGACCGTCGGGAAACGGCGCAGCGTCGGCTGCCAGCGCCCGTCGGGCCAGAAGGCGAGCGGGCCGACGAGGCCGGCACGCGGATGGGCGTCCGCGAAGGCGACGAGCGCGGCGATCGCGTTCGGCTCCGGAACGGCGTCGGGATTCGCAACGAGGACGTATTCGCCGCTCGTGGCGGCGGTTCCGGCGTTGACGTTCGCAGCGAACGTGTGCGGCACGTCGTTCGTCAGCACCTGGACCCCCGCCGGAACGTCGTCGGCGCTTCCGGGCAGGTTCGCGATCACGAGCAGCTCGTCCGCCTGCGGCCGAAGCGCAGGGAGCGAGCGCGCGAGCTCGGCTGCGTGGCCGTGGGAGACGACGACGGCCGAGACCTTCACCGCAGCACCTCTCGATAGACCTCGAGCGTGCGGCGTGCCGCAGCGTCCCAGGAGAAGAGGCGCGCGCGCGCGATCCCGGCGGCGCTCCGTTCCTCGCGCTCGGCGAGCGCCCGCCGGATCGCGTCGGCGAGCTCGGTCTCGGGCGCGTAGATCGCCGCGTCGCCGCCCACCTCGCGTAGCGCCGGCTCGTCCACGGCGACGACCGGCGTCCCGCAGGCCATCGCCTCGAGCACCGGTAGGCCGAAGCCCTCGTAGCGCGAGGTCTGGAGCAGGCACGCGGCGCCGCGGTAGAGCTCGACGAGCGCCTCCTGCGCCACGTAGCCGGTCACGCGCGCGCCTCGGCGTTCCAGCTCCCGCGCGAGCTCCGTGTCCTTGGCCGGACCCGCGACGACGAGCGGGAGGCCGACCTGCTCGGCGGCGGCGAGCGCGGCGAGCGGGTTCTTCCGCTCCTGCACCGCGCCGACGAGGAGCGCGTACGACCCAAGTAACAGTCTGCTACTTGGGTCTCCGGGAGTGAAGGTCGGGTCGACGCCGTTCGGCGTCACCACGATCCGCTCGTCCGGGACACGGTAGAGCTCGAGCAGGTCCCGGCGCGTCCGCTCCGAGACCGTCAGGACGCGGGCGGCACGCCTCGCCGCGCGCGGCACCATGGCGCGGAAGACCAGCCGATCCTTGCGACCCATCAGCGACGGGTCGCGCTCGAAGGAGAGGTCGTGGATCGTCACGACCGCCGGGCAGGGAAGCCTGAGCGGCAACGCGTGCTGGAAGTGGCCGAGCGCGGCGCCGAGTCGGCGGAGGAGCCGCGGTAGCGTCACGGCCATTCGGAGTTCCTGCGACGGCGTCGAGAGCTCGACCGCCTCGATTCCCGTCGGAACGAGCTCCGGGTGCCGCATAATCGCCGCGAGCCGGAGGCCAGCCTCGGAGGTGAGGGGCGCGAGCGCCCGCAACAGGTTCAGCACGTAGGTCTCGTCGCCCGTCCGATGCCGCCCGAGCACATCGGCGTCGATCGCTACGAGCTTCACGCGATCTCCTGCCAGGCGGCGATCGTGGCGTCGGCGACGCCGTCCCAGGTGTAGTCGCCAGCCCGCGCGAGCCCGAGCTCGCGCAGCGCGGCGCGCCGAGCGATCGCCTCGCGCAACCCGGCCGCGATCGACTCCGCGTCGAGCGGATCGACGAGCACGGCTGCGGTGCCGGCGACCTCGGCGGTGGCACCATCGCGGCTCGTGACGACGGGCGTGCCGCAGGCCATCGCCTCGAGCACCGGGATCCCGAAGCCCTCGTAGAGCGAGGGGAACGCGAGGCAGAGCGCGCCGCGGTAGAGGCGCGCGAGCTCCTCGTCGTCGACCGAGCCGAGCCAGCTCACGCTCGAGACGCCTCCCCAGCCCTGCGCCCCGACGAGGCGGAGCTCGAGCCCGGCGATCCGCGCGGCTTCCTCCACTCGGCGCAGGTTCTTGCGTGGCTCCAGCGTGCCGACCGCGAGCACGTACTCGCCCTCGGCGGCCGGCCCGTCGGGAGTGAACCTGGCATCGATCGCGTTGCCGACGACGCGCACGCGCTCCTCGGGAACGCCGAGCAACGCCACGGTCTCTCGCTTCGTGAACTCGGAGACCGCGAGGACGCGCGACGCCGCGCGCGCGACCGGCCCGATCGCGAGGCGGCCGCTCGTGCGGTGCCAGCGCGGGAACAGCTCGGGGTGGCGGACGAGCGCGAGGTCGTGGATCGTGACCGTGAACGGGACCGATGAGCGCAGCGGGCCGCGGAAGGTCGTGCAGTGGAGGATGTCGAGCCTGCGGGCGGCGAGCGGCAGGCCGGCGAAGTACCAGGCGGTGTCGCGGGCGACGGAGGCAAGCCGGCCGGAGCCGCCGAATGCGAGCGGCTTCACGTCGATGCCGTGGCGCCCGGCGAGCGCACCGAGCAGGCCGTTGACGTGGCGCGCCGTCCCGGCTCCGGTCTGTCGAAGCGGCGAGACGTCGACGCCGACTCTCATCGCGCCGCCTCCTCGTAGGCGGCGAGGAACGCGTGGCCCGCGGTGAGCCAGGAGAAGCCGGCCGCGTGCGCCAGCCCTCGCTCGACGAGCTCGTCGCGCCGCTCGAGCGCCTCCTCGATCCCGGCGGCGATCGCAGCCGGATCGTCGGGATCGGCACGCACTGCGGCCTCGCCGGCGGCTTCGTCCATCGACGGGTGAGACGACGCAACCACCGGAACGCCGCAGGCCATCGCCTCGACGATCGGCATCCCGAAGCCCTCGAAGCGCGAGGGATAGACCGCGACGGCCGCACCGCGGTAGAGCCGTGCCAGCTCCTCGTCGGAGACGAAGCCGAGCCGGATGACGTCGGCTCCGCGCAGCAGCTGCTCGCCCCAGCCGGAGCCGCCGGCCGCCGCGAGCAGCAGCTTGCCGGTCAGACGTCGGTGCGCCTGTGCGAGCGTGCCCAGGTTCTTGCGCGGCTCGAGCGTCGCGACCGTCAGCACGTACGGTCGCCCGAGGTCGGAGCGCTCGCCGTCCGGGTGGAACTCGGGCTTCAAGCCGGGATGGGCGACGCAGATCCGCTCGCGCGGGACGCCGAGCCGCTCGACCACGTCGGCGCCGGTGTACGCCGAGTTGACGAAGACACGGTCGCAGGTGCGGGCCGTGTCGGCGTACTTGGCGTTGTGCATCGAACGGGTCTTCGCGGTCGTCCATTCGGGGAAGCGCAGCGGCACCAGGTCGTGGATCGTCGTTGCTCGTACGCCGCCGGCCTGCGGCGGGTACATCCAGTCGGAGTAGTGGAAGACGTCGAGCGGGCCGACGACGCGCTCGAGCGGCGGCCGCCCGAGCCGGCTCCAGGCATCGCGCCAGCGCTGGGAGAAGGGGAGTGGGACGAGCTTCAGCTCGACATCCAGCCCGCCGAGCGCCCGCGGGATCGCCTTCCTGCCGACGGAGCTCGTCGGCGCGAAAGCAACGATCTCGTGGCGGCCGGCGGCTGCCTCGACGAGCCCGCCGAGCGAGCCCCGGATGTAATTGCCGATGCCGGTCAGCGGATGTGAGAGCGGCGAGACGTCGAAGACGATTCTCACGGCCCGGTGTACTCGAAGGCGCGGAAGTGGACGCCGAGCTCGCGAGTATCCCCGCCGCGCGGCACCTTCGTCGGCGAGACCGTGAAGCGGACGCGACAGATGCCGTCCTCGGAGTCGAGCGGCACGCGGAGCTGCGCCGACTCCGTTGGATCGAGCCGGACGACGGCGTTGTTGCCGCCGCTCGTTGCCGTGACCCGCTGCGGCTCGTCCAAGAGGCCGGGGTCGCTGTCGAGCAGCACCGTCAGCGTCCCGCCCTCGCAGCGCACGCGCCGGTACCTGACCTCCGGCCCCGACCACTGGTCGTTGTAGACGCCGGTCACGGTGGTCGTCGAGATCAGGGGCCCAGACGTCCGGTAGAGCGTCAGGCCGCGCCCCGCGTCGCGCGCAACCGGCTCGCCGTCGAGAGCGACAGAGCCGTCGGTATACGCGTATTCGGCGCGCGCCACCATCCCGTCTTCCCGTCGCACCTCGCCCGTGCTCCTGTCCGCGGTGACAAGCGTCTCCGGAAAGCCGCCCGGCATCGGCCCACCCAGCGTGTAGACCCGTCCGACGCTGCGACTGAAGAACTCGTTCTGAAGAACCGTGAAGCGATTCGTCCGCCCGGTCCAGAGCGCGGCCACCTCGGCGCCGTCCGGGACGGCGCGGTCGATCCAGTCGCGCATCGGCACGCGGATCCCCTCGAAGAGCGCGTCCGCGGCGGCGCGCTCCATCCCGTGTGGGCCCGCGTGGATCGGCTGGATCGCGAGCGCGAAGTAGGCGAGGACGGCCGCGGGGAGCACGAGCGCGAAGCGGCATGGCACGAGCAGAAAGAGCGCACCGGCCGCGAGCCCCGCGACGAGCACGACGTCGTCGAGACGCGGCAACGTGACGGAGTCCTGCACGTTCCAGAGCGGGACGATCATCAGCGTGTCCGAACGCACCTTCAACTGGAGGAAGCGCTCGTAGGGAATCAGTGCCGGCAGCACCGCGGCTACGAGAGCGGCAACCAAGGCCGGGACGGCCGGCCGGGACGCGCCGCGATCGACCCAGACGAGGAGTGCGATCAGCAGCAGTGGCGCGACGACGAACATGTTCCGCTCCTCGATCGCGCCGGCGAAGCGGGAAGCGAAGGCGGCGACGACGAGCAGCGTCCACGTGACGAGCGCGACGGTCGCGGCGACGAGCTCCTGCGCCCTTGGGTCGAGCGAGCGCACTCGCCCCGCGAGGAGGACGAAGGCGGCGACCGGAAAGACGCCGACGTAGAGATCGAGCTCGGCGATGTGCCAGAAGAGGAACTGCACCACCTCGACGAGGTCGTAGCCTTCCTCTCCGACGACGGCGTAGGCGCCGAGGAGGCTCTGGAGCGAGGCGCCGCGAACGAGTTGTGCGACGAGCACGAGTAGGGCGCCGCCGGCGACGACGGCGTAGAGGGCCACGAACGGGCGTAGCGGCCGACGTGCGACCGCGCGCAGGAGCAGCGGCGCTGTCAGGGCAGCGAGCACGAGCGCGAGCCCCTGCACGCGGACGAGTACGGCTGCGGCGCACACTGCGAGCAGGACAGCCTGCCTCGCGAAGCTCGGCGCCTCTAGCGCGCGCACGAGAGCCCAGGCGGCGAGGAGGAAGGCCGGATAGAACGCGTTCTCGGACATCAGCGTCCCCGTGTAGGCGAGCGACGGCAGCGCCACCGCGAGCAGCGCTGCGGCGAGCGACAGCCCCGCCGGGAGCACCCGGCGGGCGAGCAGGAAGGCCGGAATCGCGGCGAGCGACATCACCACCGCGTTGATCGTGCGCGCAGCCGCGTAGGCGTCCGTGAGCGAATCGAAGAGCAGATAGGCGGGCGCGAGCAGGAGCGGATAGAGGACGCTGACGATCCCGTACGGCTCGTCGCGAACCTCGATCCCCTCGCCGGCCGCCAGACTGCGCGCGTTCTCCTGGTACTGGAGCTCATCGGTGAAGATGAACGGCGCCGGCATCCGGCTCCCGAGCCAGGCGCGGAAGACGATCGAGCCGGCGACGATGCCCGCGAGCCATGCCCACGTGGGGACACGCCGCAGGCTATCGACCAAGCTCGACCTCGGCGAGCCGCCGCGCGAGCTCGCTCGCCTCCGGCGACCCGGCCTCGATCCCGACCTCGGCGGCCGCCCCGGCGACGTCTCCGAGCACCGTGTTCGCCAAGGCCTCGCCGCCGGCGGCGTGCTCGAGCGCAGAGGCGTACAGCTCGGCGACGTGCTCGAGGTCGTGCTCGCGCCCGGCGAGCTCGAGCGCCGCGTTGGACATGGCCCCCCGAACGGCCTCGTTGCCGGCGAGCAGCTCGAGTGCCGCATACAGCGTCTCCGCCTCGCCGGCGCCGACGGGAATCTTGAGCGCGACCTCGTCCGGAAGCTCCGAGAACCAGCCGACGTCGCTGACGACGACCGGCTTTCCGAGCGAGAGCTGCCGGATCACGCTGCCCGACGTCTCGCCCATCGTGGGTGCGCGCAGGTTGACGCAGACATCGCAGGCGGCCATCAGCGACCAGAGCCGGGCCTCGTCGACGTAGTCCTCGCGGAGGATTCCCTCGCTCGAGAGTCCGAGGCGCTGGAGACGGCGGTCGAGGTCGAAGCCGGGGGAGATCGCGCCGACGAGGAGGAGTCTCGCCTCTGGCCGGTTGCGGCGCAGGCGGGCGAAAGCCTCGAGGAGCTGTGGGATCCGCTTGCTCGAGTTCAGGTTCCCGAAGGAGCCGACGAGCGGCGAGCCCTCGCGTCGCTCGGGCCGAAGCTCCGGAACCGGCCAGGCCGGATGGGGCACGCGCCAGATGGGTCCCTCGAAGCCCGTGGTACGGGCCCGTTCCTCGACGTGGCGGGAGTGGACGATCAGGCCGGTGGCGAGACCGAGCACCTCGCCGGCCAGGTGGAACTCCTGCGGCCGGCTCTCCCAGAGCGGCGGGATCCGCTTGTCGAGTACGCCGTGGCCGAGCAGCCGGCCGACGACGCCGCCCTCGCGCTCCATCGCGTCGAGATAGCCGTGGCCGTCGCGCCGCCCGATCGTCAGCCCGGCGACCAAGTGGTGGAGGACGAAGTCGTGCAGGACGACGACACTGATCTGGTCGCTGGGACGTCGGCGCAGGGCGTCGACGATCCAGCCGTGTGCGTCCGGGTTGTTGCCGACGTGATAGAGCGAGAGGTCGGTGCCACGGGCCGGGCGGGTTCGGCCGTGCTTGGCGACCCGGACGTCGAGCCGCCGCCGGAGGGCCGGCAGCAGCAGGGAGGAGTAGTCGGCGATGCCCGACCGCTCCGGCGGCATCGGGCTGTAGTAGGCAACCCTCACGTCCCTGGCCGCCTTTCGCTCCCGCCCGGCAGAGCCGGGCTCCGCAAAAGGCTGACGAACGGGAGGAACCTCACGAGAGCAGGCGGTCGATGCAGCCGTCCCAGGTGACGCGCGCCGCCAGCTCGTGCCCCGCGGAGCCGAACGCCTCGGCGTCGCCGCGATGCTCGCGCAACCAGCCTGCTGCCTCAGCGAGCGCGGGTGGCTCGGGCGCGGTGACGAGGCCGGTGCGGCGGTCGGTCACGATCTCGAGCGGGCCGCCCGCATCCGTCGTCGTCAGGACAGGCTTGTGTGAGAGAAACGCCTCGAACGGCACCATCCCGAAGTCCTCGTCGACCGGCGCGTAGTAGACGGCGAGGCAGCGGGCGTAGAGCGAGGCGAGCTCGGTCTCGTCGGCGAGTCCGGTGAACTCGACGCGGCCGTTGAGGCCTCGCTCGCGCGCGAGACCCTCGAGCCGGTCGCGGTCGGGGCCCTCTCCGGCGATCACGACGCGCAGGCGGGCATCGAGCGCCGCGGCCTCGATCAACAGGTCGATCCGCTTCGCGCGGTCGAGCCGGTTCACCGAGAGGACGAAGTCGCCGTACTCCTCGCAGCGGTAGGAGAGCTCCTGCGGCGGATGCGGCATCACCTCCGCGGCGAGCCCGGTCGAGCGCTCGATTCGCTCGGCGACGTTCCGGGAGGTCGCGAAGAGCCGTTTCGCCTCGCCGAGCGCGATCCGGTCCAGCGTGTGGACCGAGCGCCGCAACGCCCGGTCCTTGGGTTCTTCGCCGAATTGGCCCAGCTCGGTTCGGTCGAGCTCGTAGGCCTGCCGGAACTGGTGCAGCACCCAGACGCGCTTGTTCGCGTGGCGGACGCAGTAAGAAGGGAACTTCGTCGTCACGACGAGGTCGATCGGCGCCCCGTTCGACTCCTCGAGGTCGGCGAGCCGCCAGAGGAACGCCTGACTCAGCACCTTCGTGCCCGGGTACCACTTGAAGGGGATCGTGACGAGGGCGGTCTCGTGCCCGCGAGCGCGCAACTCCGCGACGAGGGTGTCCGTGAAGATCTCGGCGCCGCCCCGCACGAACGGGACTTGCGGCGCACACACCGCAATTCTCACGCCCGTGGCCGCCTTCCGCTCCGGCCCGGCGGAGCCGGGCTCCGCGAAAGGCTGACGCCGCTCGCGGCGCTCCAGCCGGCGGCCCGTACCTCCGTACTGTGCCACCGGCCTCCGCGCCGCTCCACGAGCGCGAGCAAGCTCACGAGCGGCGCTTCAGCTCGGCCTCGAGCGTCGCCACGCGGGCCTCGAGGTCGTCGATCAGCCGCAGCGCGGAGGCGTTGAAGGAGCGCTGGTCGTAGGCGAGGGGCTCGACATACCAGCGCATGAGCTTGCGTAGCACGGCCTTCGCCGGATTCGCGAGCTTGCCGCCGAAGCCGGGGCGGAGCTGGAGCGGCCGGTCGGCCGACACCGGCCAGAGCCGCTCGGCGTCGCCGCGGGCAGCAAGACGATCATCGTCGCCTCCTGCGCCGCGCTCGCCGGGGGCTGCGCCCGAGCGACGCACCTCCTCCTTGAGCTGCGCGAAGAGCGCCGCGACATCGGGCTCACCGTTGGAGGAAATCCCTGCAGAACGCGCGTTTTCCTCCACGGGCTCGAGCATCGGAGGATTGTACCCCTCCGTCGGGACAGGCTGGGCGCCCCGGGATAGGCTGGCGCGATGCGCGTCGGGATCAGCCTGCTGACGCTCGTTCCGGGCGAGGTCGGCGGTGCGGAGACGGCGGCGCGCGGGTTGACCTCCGGGCTGGCGGATGTGGGGAGCCTCGATTACCAGGCGTTCGTCGCGGCCGTGGCGCGCGGGGCCGGCGAGGGTCTACCGGAGACTGTGGTCGCGGACTACGGCGACGCCCGAACAGTTCCGCAGCGCGCCTTTGCGATGGGACTCGGGGCGCTGCGGCAAGGGCGCCTGCGCCGCGCATACGCCGGGCTCGACGCCGTCCACTACCCGCTCACGATTGCGCTGCCCTCGCTCGAGATCCCGACGGTGGTGACCGTCCACGACCTCCAGCATCTCGACCTGCCGCACCTGTTCAGCCGCGCCGAGCGGCTCTTCCGCCGGCGGCTCTACGAGGGCTCGGCTCGGCGGGCGGACGCCGTCATCGTCCCGAGCCAGTTCGTCCGCCGGCGGGTCGTCGAGCATCTCGGCCTGCCGCCCGAGCGGGTGCACTCGATTCCGTGGGGGATCGACTGCGCGCGCTACTCGTCCGGTGAAGAGCGGCGCGAGGACTTCCTGCTCTATCCGGCGAGACCCTGGCCGCACAAGAATCACGAGCGGCTCTTCGAGGCCTTCGCGCTCCTGCGGCGGGAGCGTCCTGAGCTCGAGCTGGTTCTCACCGGCGGCGGCCACGAGGGCCGGCCGGTTCCGGCGGGCGTGACGGTGAAGGGGCTCGTCTCGGCAGAGGAGCTCGTCTCGCTCTATCGGCGCGCGGCGTGCCTCGTCTTCCCGAGCCTCTACGAGGGCTTCGGCCAGCCGCCGCTCGAGGCGATGGCGTGCGGCTGCCCGGTGGCCGCGTCGAACGCAGGCTCGCTCCCCGAGGCGTGCGGCGAGGCGGCGGCGCTCTTCGACCCCAACGACGCCGAGGACATCGCTGCGGTGGTCGCGGCGGTGCTGGAGAGCCCCGAGCGATTCGGCGCAGCCGGGCTCGAGCGGGCGGCGCAGTTCACCTGGGCGGAGACGGTGCGCAAGCACGAGGCCGTCTACCGCTCGCTCTAGGGACTTTGTGTTGGAACAACACAAGCGTCCTTCGACCCGCGCAACGAAGCCGTTGGAGAGAGCTTGTGTTGCTTCAACACAAGCGTTCTCTAACGGCGTCCCATCCTGCCGCGGCGGTAGTCGCGCCAGGCTCGAAGCACGGTCCAGAGGGCGGCGCCGCGTTTCGGGTGACCGAGCGCCTGGACGAGATGGGTGCCGACGACGATCGCGCGCCGGACGCCTGTATGCCCGCGTGCGAGAGGCGCGCGGCGCTCGCAGACGGCGAACGTGTTCCGACAGTGGTAGTAGAGACTCGTCGTCGAGGCTGCGCCGCCGGTCGACGCAGAGACACGGTGCCAAGCCCGTGCGGACGGGACGAAGACGACGCGCAGGCCGGCGTCTCGGATCCGGAGGCACCAGTCCACGTCCTCCAGGTACGCGAAGAGCTCCTCGTCGAGCAGGCCGACTCGGTCGATCGCCTCGCGCGAGACGGCGAGGAGCGCGCCTGTGCCCCAGTCGACGTCGCGCTCCTCGTCGTAGCTGCCGTCGTCCCGCTTGCCTGCCCCGCGCACGCGGCCGCTGTAGCCGAGCCGCGGCTCGAAGTTGCCGCCGGCGTACCAGAGGACGTCGGGCGGCTCGTCGACGTAGACCTTGCCGGCGAGCGCGCCTGCGTCGGGATGCCGTCCGGCCGCGGCGACGAGTGCGTCGACGAGATCGGGTGCGACGCTCGCGTCGTTGTTGACGAGCACGATCCAGTCGGCGCTGAGGTCGAGCGCACGCCGGATCCCGACGTTGTTCCCGGCCGAGAAGCCGAGGTTCACCCCGGCCCGGATCAGCTCGACGTCGGGGAAGTGCTCCTCGATCGCCTCCGCCGAGCCGTCCACCGAGCCGTTGTCGACGACGATCGTCGGAACCCCGGCCAGCGACTCCAGGCACTCGAGCGTGTCCTCGCGGCCGTTCCAGGAAAGGACGACCGCGACGAGCCGCATCTAGCCGCGTCGGACGAAGTGCGCGATTGAGCCCGCGTCGGGCCGGCGCTCGAGCTCCCGGTCGTCCCGCTCGATCTCGCCGACCAGACGCACGACTCCGGGGTAGTGGTTGCCGTAGCCGCGGGTGTCGACGGCGTCGTGGAAGAGAATGTTGCCACCGGATGCGACGAGCTCCCGCCAGCGCTCGTAGTCGGCGCGCGCGCCCGAGTAGCTGTGGTCGCCGTCGACGAAGACGAGCTCGCACGGTCGCGGCGGCGGCTCGGCGGTCCGGGAATCGGCCACGAGAAGGTGGACGCGCACGGCCAGGCCGTAGCGCTCGAGCGCCCCGGCCAGGTCGCGGTCGAGCTCCGGCCCGCTCAAATCCGCCCGCAGGGCGACGTGGAGGTCGTACGACCACAGCTCGGCGCCGTCGGGCAGCGCGCTCGCGAGAAGGAGGGTGCTACCGCCCTTGAAGCGACCGATCTCGGCGACGGTCGCCTCGGGCGAGACGTTGCGCGCGAGTCGGTAGAGCAGAGCCGCCTCGTCGAGCTGCAGCGAAGCGATCCCGTGGCTCAGCTGGTTCGAGGCGAAGAGAAAGGCCAGATCCTCGAAGCCGTCGAGCCGCTCCGGCCAGCGCTCCACCGACGAGTAGCGGGCGCGACCCGAATCCTCGAGCACCGCCGCGTGGATCAGGTTCTTGCCGACCGAGCTCCGGCCGGCGCGGGCGACCAGGCCCTTGATCGTCTCCCTGAGCACGGCCGCGACTCTATCGGCCCCTACTCGAGCGTCCGCAGGTACACCCACGCCTGCCGAAGCCCGAGCGAGCGGGTCGCAACGAGCAGTCCGGCGAAGAGCGCGAGCCCGAGGATCGCCGCGACGACGGCTCCGGTGACGAGCTCGGCCGCGCCGAACGCGAGCAGTGCCAGCCCACCGGTCGCGAGCGCCGCGAGCCCGAGCCCGCGGGCGGCCCCGCTCAGCACGCGCGCCGAGAGCAGCGCGAGGAGCGCGACGAGGATCGCGAGCGTCGTCAGCGTCAGCGCGATGACGGCGCCCTCCAGCTCCCAGGTCTCGATCGCGAGCCACGCTGCGAGCACGTGGAGCGCGAGCACAGCGACGGCCACGACCGGCAGCCGTCGCTCGCGCCCGGCCACGAAGAGCAGCGGAAAGGTGATGGTGACCCCGATCGACGCCGCCATCCAGACGCCGAGGAGCGCGATCAGGCGACCCAGCTCGTCGCCGGCCCCGCCGCCGTACTCCGACCCGAGCACGGCGCCGACGACGCGGTCGCCGACGAGCGCGAAGACGCCGGCCGCCGCCGCGACCGCTGCGAACGCGATCCAGGAGGTGCGGACGACGTGCTCGGTTGCGCGCCGGTCGCCCAGCTCGCCGCGCGCGAGCGGGACGCTCGAGACGAGCCCGAGCGAGGAGGCAGTCACGGCGACGAGGCTCGCCGCGACGAGATAGGCGTAGGTGAACGTCGTGACGGCACCCGTTCCGAGCTCCGAGACGAAGCGGAGGCAGACGACGAAGAGTCCCTGGAGCACGAGTGGGAGCGCGACCGCGCGCGCCAGGTCGACCAACCTCCGTCCGATTCCGGCCGCCCGCAGCCGGCCCACAGAAGCCCGCCGCGCGACCGCCCAGGCCGGGATCGCGAGTGCGAGCGCGCCGTTCAGGAGCATCCCCCACGCGACCGCCGCGATCCCGTGCTCGCCGACGAGCAGGAGGATGAGCGCGATGCCGGCCGTGCTCCCCGCCGCGTATCCCGCCGCGGCCGTTCCGTAGCTGTCGTGGGCTGCGAGCCCGCTCGCCGCAAGAGCCGCGTAGACCTGCGCGATCGCGGCGGGAACGACGTAGCGAAGCGTCTCGGCCGCGGTCTCCTGCGCGACCGCCGGCAGCCCGCCGGTGAGCTGCCCCGCAAGCCAGTCGTCGGCGAGCAGGGTGAGCGCGAGCGCAGGCAATGCGATCACCGTGATCGCGGCCACGTACGACCCTAGCTCCCGCTCGAAGGTGCCGGCTTCGCGCGCCCGCGCGAGCGGCGGCAGCACGGCGACCCGCATCGCGGTGCCGACGAGCACCAGCACGAGGAAGACGGAATACGCGGCGAAGAAGCCGTCCGTCTCCGGCCCGCGCCCGAACTCGCGCGCGATCACGACTCCGACGACGGCCGAGAGACCGGTCACGACGGCGAGCGAGACCGCCGTCAGGACACCGCTTGCGAGTGCGCTCCGGCGGATTGGGTCGGTACGCTGCATCGGCCGCGAGAGCTTACGCCCGCGTCCCGAGACCATGGCAAACGACTCGATCTGGACCGAGAACGCGCTCGCCGACCTCCGCCGTGAGCTCGGCGAGACCTATAGCGGCCGCACCGCACTCGTGACGGGCGCCGACGGCTTCATGGGATCGCATCTGACCGACGCGCTCGTCGAGCTCGGCGCGAACGTGCACGCGTTCGTCCGGGCCACCTCGAGCGGCGCGGTCAACAACATCGGTCACCTCCGCGGCCGGCTGAAGGTGCACTTCGCGGATCTCACCGACAAGACGTCGATCGACTACCTCGTCAAGGAGCTCCGCGACACCGCGCCCGACCGACCCTACGTCTTCCACCTCGGCGCGCAGGCCCACGTCGGCGAGTCCTGGCACCGGCCGTACGAGACGGTGATGGCGAATACCGTCGGCACGCTCAACCTGCTCCAGTCGATCGTCGACTGGGGACTCGAGCTGGAGAAGTTCGACACCGCGGGCACCTCCGAGGAGTACGGCAACGTGCGCGAGTCGGTCGCGCACCACCACGACTTCGACGACGCGGGCGCGCTGATCCTGCACGAGCGCTCCCCGATCAACCCGAAGTCGATCTACGCGACCGCGAAGGTGGCCGCCGACTTCCTGACGATGAACTACCACGACGCGTTCGGCGTCCCGGGCGTCGTCACGCGCATGTTCAACAACTACGGCCCGCGGCAGAACCCGCGCTACGTCACCGGCACGATCATCAGTCAGGCGCTCGAGCGGCCGGAGATCGAGCTGGGCGCGCTCGAGCCGCTGCGCGACTTCTGCTTCTGCGCCGACGGCGTCCGCGGCCACCTCACGGTCGCGGCGAAGGGCGTCCCCGGCGACGTCTACGTCTACGGCCAGGGCTCCAACATCTCGATGGCCGACTGGTGCGACCTGATCGTGCGTATCGGCGTGGAGCACGGCTACTGGCCCGACGACCGCCGCGTCGTCACGAACGAGGCACGCCTGCGGCCAGGCGTCACCGACGTGCTGGCGCTGAAGGTCGGCTACGAGAAGCTGAATCGCGAGACCGGCTGGGAGCCGAAGGTCTCGTGGGAGGACGGCGTTCTCCGCACGATCGCCTGGTACGCCGAGAATCGCGAGCGCTGGCTCGGTCGGGTCGACTGGCAGGCGGCCCGACCCACAACAATCTCGTCATAGTGCGGGGTTAGGGTCTCCCGCATGCGCGCGCTCGTCACAGGAGGGGGCGGTTTCCTCGGCTCGCGCCTCGTCGAGCGGCTGCGGGCCGATGGACACGAGGTCTACGCCGCGCGCCGTCGCGACTACGACCTGACCTCGATGGAGGACACGGCGCGGCTCTTCGCCGACGCGCGGCCTGAGCTCGTCTTCCACCTTGCCGCGGAGGTCGGCGGGATCGGCGCCAACCGGGCCAATCCTGGCCGCTACTGGTACGCGAACCTGATGATGGGCGCGCACGTGCTCGAGCAGAGCCGCCTCGCTGGGACGCCGAAGCTCGTCAACTTCGGGACGATCTGCGAGTACCCGAAGCTGACGCCGGTGCCGTTCCGCGAGGACGAGCTCTGGAACGGCTATCCCGAGGAGACGAACGCGCCCTACGGGATCGCAAAGAAGGCGCTGCTCGTCGGTGGACAGGCCTACCGCGACCAGTACGGGCTGAACGTCGTCCACCTGCTCCCGGTCAACCTCTACGGGCCGGGCGACAACTTCGACGCGGCGACGGCGCACGTGATCCCCGACCTGATCCGGAAGATGCACGAGTCGCCGGAGCGGATCGTCCTCTTCGGCGACGGCTCGCCGACGCGCGAGTTCCTCTACGTCGACGATGCGGTCGAGGGGATCGTGCTTGCCACGGAGCGCTACGACGGGGCCGACCCCGT